>CANNNH010000355.1 GCA_947505915.1 Comamonadaceae bacterium | reverse complement strand
CAGCGGCCAAGCCATCGGCTTTGACCACGATGGGAGCGCCCTGCTGATCCACGTAGCGATGGGCCAAGTTGGCATCGGTGAAGGTTTCGTGCCTAGCCGTGGGGATGCCGTGGCGGCGCATGAAGTCTTTGGAGAAGGCTTTGGAGCTTTCGAGTTGCGCCGCCGCTTGGGTCGGCCCAAAAATGCGCAAGCCATGGGCACGAAATTCATCCACCACACCTGTAGCCAATAAGGCCTCGGGGCCAACCACGGTGATGTCGATTTGGGCGTTTTGTGCCCATTCACGCAAGGCCACCACATCGGTGATGGGGATGTTTTCCAAGCGTTTGTCGGTGGCCGTGCCCCCATTGCCTGGGGCCACGTAAACAGTCTGAACCAAAGGCGATTGCGCCAACTTCCAAGCCAGCGCATGTTCACGGCCACCGCCGCCCAAAACCAGGGCCTTCATAGTTCGGCGTTGTGGTAAACCTCTTGGACGTCATCGAGCTCATCCAAAACGTCGAGGATTTTTTGCATTTTTTCAGCCTCTGCGGCCGCCAAAGCCACCGTTATTTCAGGCCGGTAGGTGATCTCGGCCAGCACCGCCAGCAACTGGGCACTCTCCAAGGCGATCTTGACGGGCTCAAACATGCTGGGCGGGCACAAAACCTCAATCGCACCGTCTTCTGAATTGATCACATCATCGGCACCCGCTTCCAGCGCCACCTCCATCAAACGGTCTTCGTCGGCACCTGGGGCAAAGATAAATTGCCCACAATGTTTGAATTGATAGGCCACAGACCCATCACTGCCCAAGTTGCCCCCATGTTTGCTCAGCGCATGCCGCACTTCTGCCACGGTGCGAACTTTGTTGTCTGTCATGGTGTCAACCATCAAGGCCACGCCACCGACGCCATATCCCTCATAACGAATTTCTTCGTAATGGACGCCCTCCAAATTGCCTGTGGCTTTGTCGATGTTGCGCTTGATGGTATCGGCGGGCATATTGGCCGCTTTGGCCTTGTCCACCGCCAAACGCAGGCGGGGATTGACGTTCATGTCAGCCCCACCACCGCGGGCGGCGACCATGATTTCACGTATGACGCGGGTCCACACTTTGCCTCGTTTTTCGTCTTGCCGACCTTTGCGGTGCTGGATATTGGCCCATTTGCTGTGTCCTGCCACTTGAAATCCTTTTTTTAAGATTTAAATTTTAACGATTCAGTGATTGACAAACGAAAAGGGCGGCCGTTGATTCGACCGCCCTGCCCCGTCATGGATAGGTAAAAAAGGCGCGATCAGTCAGCAGTGGCTTCTTCTGGCTCGGTGGGTTCAGACTTGGAGGCCTTGGACTCCTTTTTGGGCAAGGGCTGGATATCGAGCAAGACCTCCTCTTTGTCATCAATGTCCACCGTCAAGCGCCCGCCTTCGGTCAAACGCCCAAACAACAACTCGTCGGCCAAAGCGCGTCGGATGGTGTCTTGGATGAGGCGTTGCATGGGGCGCGCGCCCATGAGAGGGTCAAAGCCTTTCTTGGCCAAATGTTTGCGCAAGTCGTCGGTGAAAGTGACGTCGACTTTCTTTTCTGCCAACTGCGTTTCAAGCTGCAACAAAAACTTATCCACCACACGCATGATGACGAGCTCGTCCAAGGCTTTGAAGCCGACGATGGCATCCAAACGGTTGCGGAACTCTGGGGTGAAAAGCCGTTTGATATCGGCCATTTCATCCCCAGCTTGCCGGGGATTGGTGAAACCAATGGTGGCTTTGTTCATCGTCTCGGCACCCGCATTGGTGGTCATGATGATGATCACGTTGCGGAAGTCGGCCTTGCGCCCGTTGTTATCGGTCAAGGTGCCATGGTCCATGACTTGCAGCAAGACATTGAACACATCCGGATGGGCCTTCTCGATTTCATCCAAAAGCAACACAGAATGCGGCTTTTTGGTGACCGCTTCGGTGAGCAATCCACCTTGGTCAAAGCCCACATATCCCGGGGGCGCACCGATCAAACGGCTGACCGCATGGCGCTCCATGTACTCCGACATGTCAAAGCGGATCAACTCGATGCCCATGATGAAGGCGAGCTGCTTGGCCGCTTCGGTTTTGCCCACACCGGTGGGGCCGCTGAAGAGGAAGGAGCCGATGGGTTTATCCGACTTGCCCAAACCAGAGCGCGCCATTTTGACCGCTGAGGCCAGCACCTCGAGGGCTTTGTCTTGACCAAACACCACGCTTTTGAGGTCGCGCTCCAGGGTATGGAGCTTGCCGCGGTCATCATTGGACACATTGGCTGGCGGGATGCGCGCAATTTTGGCCACGATGTCTTCGATTTCCGTTTTGCTGATGGTTTTTTTGCGTTTGGATGGCGGCAATATGCGTTGTGCCGCACCGGCCTCGTCGATGACATCAATCGCTTTGTCTGGCAAATGCCGGTCATTGATGTATTTGGCGCTGAGCTCGGCAGCGGCTTGCAAAGCGGCCACAGCGTATTTGACGTTGTGGTGCTCTTCGAAGCGGGATTTCAAGCCCTTGAGAATGTCGACCGTTTGCTCGACAGTGGGCTCATTGACATCCACTTTTTGGAAGCGCCTGGACAATGCCGCGTCTTTTTCAAAAATGCCGCGGTACTCGGTGAAGGTGGTGGCGCCAATGCATTTGAGCTGACCAGAGCTCAAGGCGGGTTTGAGCAGATTAGAGGCATCCAAGGTGCCGCCAGACGCTGCGCCGGCACCAATCAGGGTGTGAATCTCGTCAATGAACAAGATGGCCTGGGGTTTGTCCTTGAGGTTCTTGAGCACGCCTTTGAGGCGTTGCTCAAAGTCCCCCCGGTATTTGGTGCCTGCCAACAAGGCGCCCATGTCCAGCGAGTAGACCTGCGAATCGGCCAAGATGTCCGGCACTTCTTTTTGGGTGATGCGCCATGCCAAACCTTCGGCAATCGCGGTTTTTCCCACACCAGCCTCACCCACCAGCAAGGGGTTGTTTTTGCGGCGCCGGCACAGGATTTGAACCACGCGCTCGACCTCGTATTCGCGGCCAATCAAGGGGTCAATCTTGCCATCTTTGGCCATTTGATTGAGGTTTTGGGTGAATTGCTCCAATGGCGATGCTTTTTCACTTTTCTCCACAGGCTCTTCATTTTCCTGAGCAGCGGGTTCTTGTTGCTTGGGAGAGTCGGGTGGATCGCTCTTTTTGATGCCGTGGGCAATGAAAT
>CANNNH010000354.1 GCA_947505915.1 Comamonadaceae bacterium | reverse complement strand
GCCAGCACAGAAGCGCTTGATCTTGGCACCCTCATTGTGGTGGTCTGGTCAGGCAGTTTTCTGGGAGATACGATCCGATTCTGGGTCGGGCGTCGTTTCGGCAACCAATGGCTTTCGCCTTTTCCACGGATTCACCGCACCAGTCAGATCGTGGTCCAGTTGGTGGATCGCTACTATGTATGGCTGATTTTGTTTCATCGCTATCCACACGGCATTCGGGGCGTGGCTGGGTTTGCCTTCGGCATGTCAAAACTATCCTGGCCCATATTCCTGGCGTTCAATTTTGTGGCGGCTGGACTTTGGTCGGTCGCCATTCTTTTGGCTGGCCATGCGTTTGGCCAAATCTCTGAGAAGCTCATGAGCGATGCCTTCTCTGGTTTTGGCATGCTCATGCTGATTGTTTTTCTCGTTTTATCGTGGATCCTCAGCAGGAAACTCGAACGCGTCGCCGAGCGAAGTTAAGCCTCTGCCAGAACCCCATGGCCGCGCCAGTGGCCCGCATTGAAATTCAAACGCAACCGTCATTTATTCACAAGGAATCCCCATGAAAGCCATTGAACATTTATTAGAAGTTTTGATTTTCAACAGCCGGTGGCTGCTGGCACCGTTTTACCTGGGGCTCGTGGTCGGTATCGTTATGTTGTTGGTGAAGTTCGGCCAAGAACTGATCCACGTTATCCCCCATATTTTCACCGCCAGCGAGAGCGAAGTGGTGTTGGCTGTCTTGGCCCTGGTTGATCTCTCACTGGTGGCCAACTTACTCCTGATCGTGATCTTCAGCGGATACGAGAATTTCGTCTCCAAGATCAACACGCAAGGGCATGAAGACAGGCCCGAATGGATGGGTCAGGTGGACTTCGCCGGCTCGAAGATCAAAGTGATCGCCTCGATCGTTGCCATCTCTGCGCTTGAGTTGCTGAACGGCTTCGTGAATCTCGGCGTCCTCCTCAAGAGTGGTGGCGACACGCCCGCGATCTGGTCAGAGGCCGATCAGGCCATTGCCTGGAAAGTTGGCATTCATGTGGTTCTGGTGATCTCCGGTGTGCTCTTTGCCTACATGGACAGTATTTCCGAACGTACCCATGCGCTGAAGCACAAAGGCAATAGCGAACATTGAGTTGCGCCCATCCGGATGCTGGGCTGCAGCCGGCATTGGCGGCACCGGCCTCAGCCCACACCGCTTGCTCGGCTTATACAGAACTGACCTACCCCATCGTCGAACGCCGACGTTTGGGGATGCACAAGACCTCCATTGCTATCGCTTTTGGGACTAGTAAGACCCCATGAAGTCCTTTTTCCCGATCTCAACACCGTTGTGGCGGAGTATGTTGTAGGAGGTCGTGACGTGAAAGAAAAATTGCGGCATGCCGTATTTCAAGGCATAGTCTTCGACAGACAACTTTTTCTCTTTGGGCGTGCCTGGGCGCAAAACAATCTCTTGGACCGCGCTGCCATCCAGTTGCGCTGCGGAGAGTGTGTCAATGAGCGCCAGCGTCTTAGAGATGCGGTTTTGCAGTTCGGCAAA
Organism: Comamonadaceae bacterium; assembly: GCA_947505915.1. The sequence continues at coordinate 1,676 of CANNNH010000354.1, read as the reverse complement.
ACTGGGCTCTGTTTCTTCGTAGGCAGCCACTTCAAGCCCAGCGATCCGCAACGGAACACTTTGGGCAAAATCGCAGGCAATTTGCACTTGACGCACCAGCGGCAGCATGTCTGGAAATAAGCGTGATTGCAATAAGGTGACCGGATCAAATTTTCGTTGCTGTGCGTAGGCTTCGCCTTTGTTAAGAACTTCGCTGAGAGCCATGAGCATCTGCTTTAAAACGGGAACCGTGGCTGAATAATGAGAAATAGACATGGCTTTCCAATGGGTTATCAACTGTTAAAGAATGAGAAGCAGAGATGGCCGGGTGATTGGCGTCTGCACCTGAGTCCCAGTATATGGGGGAGTGGCATGGGCTCAAAAAATGAGTAAGATGTTTCTTCCCATTCAACGGCATGACAGTGTCTAAATATTCAAAACAGCATGTATTCCACTGACATTGAAACCCAGTTCAACCCTCGCCATGCGGTGCCCAATGTCGAAGCGCATTCCGCCAGAACCCAACAACTGAGCCATGAAGCCCGGCAGCGTCACAAGGGGATTTACGACCTGCGTTATGGGCCTGGTCCCTTGGCGACGCTGGATGTGTTCAAGGCGGCCCCATCGAATGCACCCTTGCATGTGTTTCTTCATGGCGGGTATTGGCGTGGGCGCGACAAAAGCGATTTTAGTTATCTGGCCGATGCCCTGTTGCCGCATGGGATCACCACCATTGTGATGAATTACGACCTGTGCCCCCAAGTGGAACTGCCTGCCATCGTCGATCAAGTGGCACAAGGCCTGGCATGGGTGCATGAACATGCGGCCGACTGGGGAGCTGACCCCCATCGATACAGCGCTTCCGGTCATTCTGCGGGCGCGCACCTGATTGCGGCAAGCTTGGCAAGGCATGCCAAGGCGACGTCCGTGCCACGGGGCATGCCGTCCTCGGCCGTGCTCATCAGCGGCATCTATGAGTTGGAACCCGTCCTTTCGGTCTCTGTGAACCAAGAAATTCGCCTGCGCCCCGATCAGGTTGCCGCCATGAGCCCCATGCGCCATGCCCCGTGCAAGCCCGTACCACTGACCGTGGCTGTGGGCGGATCTGAAACGCGGGGCTTCATTGATCAGTCGGAACGCTTTGCCGCCACCTGCGCATCTCAAGGCGCCAATGCGCGCTTTATCGACTTTGAAGGTTGCGACCATTACACCGTCATGCGCCACTTTGAATCACCGGAGGGCGAACTGACGCGTCTGGTGGTGCGCGATCTTTTGTCCATCTGACCCACTTTGGAGAACCTCATGCCCACAACCCGCACCCAAGCGCAGCACCCCAACCGCCGCGCATTCCTGATGTCCGCTGGAACCCTTGTTGCCGCTGGCACCCTTGCCTCTTCGAATGCCATGGCGCAATCAGCTTGGCCCGCAAAACCCATCAAGCTGGTGATTCCGTTTGCGCCTGGTGGTGTGACCGATACCAGCGGCCGCATCATTGCTGACTATTTGGGCAAGCGTCTCGGTCAGCAGGTGGTGCCTGACAACCGCCCAGGCGCTTCAGGCAACATTGGCAGTCAAGTGGTGGCCAGTGCAGAACCGGATGGATATACATTGCTTCTGGTGCTGGACGGCACCTTCGTCATCAACCCCCATGTGTATGACAAGGTCCCGTTCGCCCCGCAGCGCGACTTCGCAACGAT
>CANNNH010000353.1 GCA_947505915.1 Comamonadaceae bacterium | reverse complement strand
GTTGCCCCAAGTGACCATGGGTTCCAACGCATGGGCATCGAGCTCGATATCGATGTCAAAGCGCGCATCCACGTCGGATGGCAAGCTGCGCCAATGGTCCAAGGCCTGCTCCCACATGGCGCCTTTGGGCGCAAAGGTGCGACCTTGCAAATAGGCAAAGGTGGTATCGTCCGGTGCCACCATGCCCGCTCGGGCACCGGCCTCAATGGACATGTTGCACACCGTCAAACGCTCCTCAATGCTCATGCCGCGGATGACGGAGCCGGCATATTCGATGACATGGCCCGCAGCGCCATTGGAGCCGAGCTTGGCAATGATGGCCAAGATCACATCTTTGGCGCTGACATGCGCACCGCGCACCCCCTCAACCCGCACGCGCAGGGTTTTGGAGCGCCGCTGCCAGGTGGCCTGGGTGGCCAGCACGTGGGTGATTTCGCTCGCGCCAGCGCCAAAAGCCAAAGCGCCCAAGGCGCCGTGGGTGGAGGTGTGGGAGTCACCGCACACCAACACCATGCCGGGTTGGGTGAGGCCTTGTTCGGGGCCGACCACATGAACGATGCCTTGGCGCGGGTCGCCCAAGGGAAAGTGCAAGATGCCATGGGCTTGGGTGTTCTCCACCAAACGCTCCACCACCCGGCGCTGTTCAGGGTCGGTGATGGCCGCCATCACATGGCTGCGGGTGGAGATGCCGTGGTCGGGGGTGGCCACCACCTGATCGGAGCGGCGAACGGTCAGGCCCTTTTCTTTCAAAAACTGAAAAGCATGGACCGATCCGTCATGCACCAAATGGCGTGCCACATGCAACAGGCTTTGGCCATCGTCGCCATCGAGCACTTTGTGTGCATGCCAGATTTTTTCGTACAGGGTCAGGCCCATGGGGTGTTGCTCTTGTAGGGTTCAAACTGCGGGGTGCGTCCAGCGCTGCGTGTCATCTTAATCCATGGGTTTGGGCGGGTTGATGCCAATTTTGAAAAGCGTTGGCCTCAGCCATCATTTGGCAGTTGCGGCGGTTTGGCCATCAAAAAAAGCACCGACCCGGCGCAGGCCGTCAAAGCCAGCACGGTGAAACCCAGCCGGTAATCGCCCGTCAGATCGGCAAAAAACCCAGCGACCAATGGGCCGGCCACTTGGCCCAAGGCAATGATCATGGCGGACAAACCCAAAATCATGCCAATCGCATTGCGCCCAAAGTAGTCGGCACGCAGCGCTTGCATGAAGGGCCCCCGCAAGCCCCAAGCGATGCCATGCAACAAAGCGAAGGCCACCAACTCGGCCGAATGGGTGGCATAGGTCAGCAGCAACAAGCCCGTGCCGTGCATCAACATGCACGTGGCCGCCACCCGCCGCTTGTCGTACTTGTCACCCATCCATGCACCCGACAGCACACCGATGACCTGGCCCACGGTCATCAACAAAATGAACCAAGCGGCCTCGGCCACGGTATAGCCCAGGCCCTCTTTCATGTGGCTGATGGCATGCACATTGACCGCGGTGACCACCAACAAGGCCACACCGTGGCCCAAACCCAGCAGCCAAAACGCCTGGGTGCGCAAGGCTTGCCGCGCGGTGAACTCCACACCGGTGCTGCCCCCATGAACGGCATCTGAGGCGGTCAAGGGATGGGGTTTGGGCACGCCATCTACCGTCAAACCCATGTCCTCGGGTCGACCCCGGATCACCGCGGCCAAGGGAATGCCAATCACCAATGCCACCACCGCCGAGGCCATGGCCGTGGCGCGCCAACCAAAGCTGTGCATCGACCAGGCCACCAAGGGCACCGCCAAGCCACCCAGGGCCAAGCCCAAACTCAGCACCGACAAGGCGCGCGCGCGGTGGCGCTCGAACCAATGGATGAGGGCCACCGTCAAAGGGAAGTAGCCACACAAGCTGGCCCCCACCGCCAAGATGAGGGCGCTGACATAAAACCCAGAGATGGATTCGATTTGGGACAAGGCCACAAACCCAATGGCGAAGACAACGACCCCCCAGCGGATCATGGCCTGCGGGCCAAAGCGGTCCATCACCCACCCCAGCAAAGGCCCCAAAAGGGCGGCCTCCAAAGACTGCATCGCGGCTGCACCGGCCAAGGATGTTTTGCTCCAACCGCGCTCTTCGGCCAACAAGGCCACATAAGCGCCAAAGGATTGGGTCAACAGCGCCGATTGCATGAACTGCAAGGAGCTGGCCGCGCCAGCGATGCGCCATCCATGGAAAATTTTGGGCAAAAAACACTTTCCAGCCATGCGTCCAGGGGTCAAACGGCATCGCCTGGGGCAGCTCACTGCCCCGTCAAAGGGGTTTCAAGGGTGGCGGTGTGACACCGCCACATCGGCAAATGGGGTGCTGTGCAGTATCGCCAAGCCACCCCGGCAGGTCAACCGCAGAGGTGACAAGGGGTCTGCGACCTCAACGCCAATGGCGGAAACCGCGTCCCCCATAAAAGCCAAAGTGAACGGAGTAAGGAAAGGGCCGATAAATCGGCGCATATACATAAGGATAGGGTGCCATCACCACGGGAGGGGGCGGCAGCGGCGCGCTCACCCACACGGTTGTGGGGGCAATGGGCGGCGGAATTTCGACCACGGGGGTGACTTGGATGGGCAACCAGGGGCCCGGGTCTTGGGCCAAGGCAACGCCATAGGATTTGCCACCATATTCATAGACCACGTTGTAATGGGTGATGCGGTTTTGAAGCTGCGTGACTTGCCCACACAGGGCTGGCGCGGCGCCCACGCTGGTGCAACTGGGTTCGGTGACGGAGACCGTTTGGATCACGGGCGTGGTGGAGACCACCCGCGCCATCTCTTGGCCCCAAGCCGCTGGCGACAGCATGCTGCCCAACAGGGCCAAGCATGAGAACAATCGTCGTTGCACCATGGGATCTCCTTGAATGCGGTGGTTGTGGGTCATTGTGCCAAAGCCAGCTGACGCCGGGGCGATGGCCTGTGCATGCGGCAAATGCCAGGGCAAGCCCCATCACATGATGGACAAACCGCCATCGGCCATCAAGGTGGCACCGGTGATGAAGGACGCTTCGTCCGAGGCCAGCCACACAATCGGCCAAGCCATTTCTTGCGGCTCGGCCCAACGGCCCATCAAGGAATTGCCTGCGCGTTCGGTTTTGAGTTGTTCGGGCGATTTGCCAGCCGCCACGGCGCGGCCAATGTGAAAGTCAGTGAATGTTGAACCTGGGCACACCGCATTGACG
>CANNNH010000352.1 GCA_947505915.1 Comamonadaceae bacterium | reverse complement strand
GCGATGCGCAAACTGTCGCCCAAATCCAGGCGAAAGCGGCGGATCAGTTCATCGGTGAGCGAGGATTTACCGGCGCCACCGGTACCGGTGATGCCGATGGTGGGCACTTTGGCAGCCGCCGCCTGCGTGCGCAGGGCTTGCAATAAGTCAGGCGCCACTTTGCCGGCTTCGACGGCGGTCATCAACTGCGCCAACGCGCGCCAGGCGGCATCGCTATGCCCTTGGATGGCAGCTAACTCTTTGGGGGCAAAGCTGCTCAGCTCCCGGTCGCAGCGCATCACCATCTCGCCGATCATGCCGGCCAGGCCCATTTTTTGCCCGTCTTCCGGGCTGTAAATGCGGCTCACGCCATAGCTTTGCAGTTCGCGGATTTCGGCCGGGACGATCACGCCGCCGCCGCCGCCAAAGACCTGGATATGCGCGCCGCCCCGGCTTTTGAGCAAATCCACCATGTACTTGAAATACTCCACATGCCCGCCCTGGTAGGAGCTAATCGCAATGCCCTGCACGTCTTCTTGCAAAGCGGCGGTGACCACTTCTTCGACGCTGCGGTTGTGGCTCAGGTGGATGACTTCGGTACCCATGCCTTGCAAAATACGGCGCATGATGTTGATGGCCGCGTCATGCCCGTCAAACAAGCTGGCAGCGGTGACAAAACGCACTTTGTGCGTGGGCCGGTAATTGGCAAGCGCCTTGAATTCTGCGGATAAATCGGTCATGGTGAAACAGCCTTGGTGCGGGTACGTGAGGGTTTGCCGTTGGCGGCATTGACGTTTACGTAAACGTCAACTGTAAACCATTCCCGGCGCTTGACGATAATGCGCCCAAACTTTCCTTTGTTTATGACTTTTCTGGCGCTCGATATCGGCAATACCCGCCTCAAATGGGCCCAGTACCGCGCAGCGCATCCCGGCGCGGCCCTGCTGGCCCAAGGCGCTGAATTTTTAGAGAACATCGACAAGCTGGCCGACGGCGCTTGGAGCCGCCTACCTGCGCCACAGCATGTGCTGGGCAGCGTGGTGGCCGGGGACGCCGTCAAACGCCGCGTGGAACTGCAAATGGAGCTGTGGGACGTTGCCCCCCAATGGGTGGTGGCCAGCGACAGCGAAGCCGGTGTTGTCAACGGCTACGACCATCCCACCCGCCTGGGCGCCGACCGCTGGGTCGCCATCATCGGCGCCTACCACCGCATGCGGGCCCAGGGACCGGCCCGCCCGATGGTGGTGGTAATGGTGGGCACCGCAGTGACTGTTGAAGCGGTATCAGCCGACGGGCGCTTTTTAGGCGGCATGATTATTCCGGGCCACGGCATCATGCTGCGCGCCCTGGAGTCCGGCACCGCCGGTTTACATGTGCCCACGGGCGAGGTCCGCCCTTTCCCCACCAATACCAGCGACGCACTGACCAGCGGTGGCACCTATGCCATAGCCGGTGCCGTGGAATGTATGGTGCAGCATGTGCGCAGCCACTGCGGCGGTGAACCCCTTTGCATCATGACCGGCGGCGCCGGCTGGAAGATGGCCCCATCCATGACCCGCCCGTTCGAGCTGGTGGACAACCTGATTTTTGACGGCCTGCTGCAAATGGCAGAGCAACGCTTTGCGCCAGCCTAGTCTTTTGGTGCCAGCCAAGCCTGTGCCAGCCGCACCCAGTAAGTGGCGCCTAAGGGCAGCAAGGCGTCATTGAAGTCGTAGCTGGGGTTGTGCAGCATGCAGGGGCCCATGCCGTGGCCCAATTCGCGGTGGGCACCATCGCCGTTGGAGATAAAGGCGTAGCAGCCGGGCTTGGCCATCAACATATAAGAAAAATCTTCCGCGCCCATGGTCGGCTCCTGTACATGCACCCGGTGTTCGCCCACGATAGAGGCCATCACTTTGCGCGCAAACATAGCTTCGGCTTCGGAGTTGATGGTGGGAGGGTAATTGCGCGAAAACTCAAAGGTGCATTCGGCGCCGAAAGCGGCGGCGGTGTGCTGGGCGATATCGCGCATGCGCGCCTCAATCTTGTCCAGCACTTGCACGGTGAAGGTGCGCACCGTGCCCTCTAAAGTACAGCTGTCGGGGATGACGTTGGTGGCCTCGCCGGCGTTGATCATGGTGACGGAAATCACACCCGCTTCTATGGGTTTGATGTTGCGGCTGATGATGGTTTGAAAGGCCTGCACCATCTGGCAGGCCACCGGCACCGGGTCGATGGTGTTGTGCGGAATGGCCGCATGGCCGCCTTTGCCGCGCACCACGATTTTGAATTCATTACTCGATGCCATCACCGGGCCGGGGCTGACTGCAAACTCGCCCACATCCCCGCCCGGCCAGTTGTGCAGGCCAAACACCGCCTCGACCGGAAATTTTTCAAACAATCCGTCCCGGATCATCTCGCGCGCACCGCCGCCGCCTTCTTCGGCGGGTTGGAAGATGACATAGACGGTGCCATCAAAGTCGCGGTGCTTGGCCAGGTGCTGGGCTGCTGCCAGCAGCATGGCGGTGTGGCCATCATGGCCGCAGGCGTGCATACGGCCCGGGTGGCGGCTGGCGTGGGCAAAGGTATTGAATTCCTGCATAGGCAGCGCATCCATATCGGCGCGCAAGCCGATAGCGCGTGGCGATGTACCCGCCTGGATGATGCCGACCACGCCGGTCGTACCCATGCCCCGGTGCATGGGGATACCCCAGGCGCTGAGCTGGGCGGCGACCACATCGGCGGTACGCTCTTCCTTGAAACACAGCTCGGGGTGGGCGTGTAAATCGCGCCGCACAGCGGCTATAGCGGGGACGTTTTCCACAATCGCGTCGATTAATTCCATGGCGGACTTTCGTTTGACATAACTAAACCGGCCCGACCCGGCGGCGCCGGGCGGCACAAAGAGGCAGATGGCGGCACAATGGCCGCTTGTCTCAGCCATCGTGCGGCCACGCCCGCGCCTCTCCACTATGCCAGAAGCCAGCACCGTGGCGCACAGCGCCAGCCCCGACACGGCAAGCCACCAAGTGGTGGGCGCCTGCCCGCATGACTGTCCGGACACCTGCTCCCTGATAACTACCGTGCAAAACGGCATCGCCATCAAAGTGCAGGGCAACCCACACCATCCGCAAACCGATGGCGTGCTGTGCACCAAAGTGGCGCGCTACACCGAGCGTAGCTACCACCCGGAACGCCTGTTGCAGCCGCTCAAGCGCAGCGGCCCCAAAGGTTCAGGGCAATTCACACCGGTCAG
>CANNNH010000351.1 GCA_947505915.1 Comamonadaceae bacterium | reverse complement strand
TTCTGCGAAATATCTTCTCCAATGAATCATTTTTTTGCAAGATCTCTGGCCGTATTTTCTAAAGCCATCTTGCTCAAGTTGGTCAAAGGAAGACTGATGAAAATATCCAAGCGTCTTCTGATTTGATGCATGGTTTGCTTAAAAGCATCGAGTTTTTCCTGCTCACCACCTACAGCTTCTGAAGGATCCGCATAGCCCCAGTGTGCTGTGGCCGGTTGACCAGGCCAATACGGACACACTTCACCTGCTGCGTTGTCGCAAACAGTGATGACCAAATCCATATGCGGTGCATCAGGCAAAGCAAAAACGTCCCAGCTTTTGCTGGTCAATTCCTGCGTAGAGATCCCTGCTTTGTCTAATGTTGCAATGGCCATAGGGTTTGGCTTTTGATTGTCTTTAGGGCTGCTGCCAGCTGAAAAGGCTTTGAATTTACCTTTCCCCATATGGTTAAGCAATGCCTCAGCCAAAATACTACGCGCCGAATTATGGGTACACAGAAAAAGTACGTTTAATGGTTTTGCTTCAGTCACTTTAAATTCCTTTCAATTAAAAACTCTTACAAACTTCCTCAGGGCTGACTTCGCAGGCATCCCCTTGACAACAGTTTTGGGACAGATACGACAGCACGGCATTCATGCGGTCGTACTGCGCTCTATAAATCAGGTTGCGCCCACTGCGCTCTTGAGAAATCAGGTCTGCATTCATCAACTCTTTCAAGTGAAATGAAAGTGTGTTGGCTGGCATTCCCAACCCTTGCGCCAACAAGGCAGGCGTTAACCCCTGGTGGCCTTTGACAACCAAGGAGCGAAAAATCTGCAAGCGGTTGGGCTGAGCCAGCGCGGCGAGTGCTTTGATCACGTATTTGTCTTCCATAGTTCAATGATAATGGAAATATATGACACCCTGATGTATAGGATATGTTTGCCCCCCTACACTGAACAACTTTTGGAGAGCACCACGTGGCCCACATGATCATTGGCGGCAAAGCCGTCCAAGCCCAAAGCGGCAAAACCTTGGAAGTCCGCTCGCCTGTGGATGGGTTGACCTTCGAAGCAATTCCACGCGGTGAAGCTGCGGACATTGACTTGGCTGTCGCTGCGGCCAGGCAAGCGCTGGGCGGCGCCTGGGGCAAGATGTCTGCTTTAGAGCGCGGCCGCTTGATGCTAAAGATGGCTCAACATATTCTGGACCATGCAGAAGAGTTGGCCTTGCTTGAAGCGCGGGACACCGGAAAGCCCATGACCACCGCACGCAATGACATGGTGGTGCTGGCACGGTATTTCGAGTTTTACGGTTCTGCTGCTGACAAAATCCATGGTGAAGTCATTCCCTTTTTGAATGGTTACCAAGTCAATTTATTGCGTGAGCCCTTGGGTGTCACCGCCCACATCATTCCTTGGAACTATCCAGCCCAAATGATGGGACGCAGCATCGGGCCGGCTCTGGCCATGGGCAATGCGGTGGTGGTTAAACCCGCCGAAGATGCCTGCCTGAGTTGCCTTCGCATTGCCGAACTGGCCTTGGAAGTCGGTTTCCCCCCTGGCGCTTTGAACATCGTCAGCGGTTTGGGCGAAGAAGCCGGTGCAGCCTTGGCCAAACACCCAGATATCAACTTCATCAGCTTCACAGGTTCAAATGAAGTGGGTGTCTTGATCCAACAAGCAGCAGCGCTGAACGCTGTGAAATGCGTGCTCGAACTAGGTGGGAAGTCACCACATCTGGTTTTTTCCGATGCCAATCTCGAACTGGCTGCCAGCACTGTGGTGCGAGGCATCATTCAAAACACCGGACAAACCTGCACCGCAGGTAGCCGCTTGCTGGTTCAATCTGATTTTTATGAAGAATTCCTTTCCTTGGTGGCAGAGAAATTCTCCAAAGTGCGGGTGGGCACGCCAGAGATGAATTTAGACTGCGGACCAGTTGTGAATCTGTCGCAGCAGCAACGTGTGAACAAGTACATCGCAAAAGCCCAACAAGACGGTTTGAAAATTTTGGCGCAAGGGCAAATTGATCCCAGCGTACCCAGTGGCGGCTATTACGTCACCCCTACCTTGTTTGGTCAAGTTCCCGCCGAGCATCCCTTGGCCCATGAAGAAGTTTTCGGTCCCGTGTTGGCGGCCATGCCTTTTGTAGACGAGGCCCATGCCATAGCTTTGGCAAACGGTACAGACTACGGCCTGCTGGCCGCTGTTTGGACTGAAAATGGTGGTCGCCAACAGCGCGTGGCGAAAGCCCTGAAATGTGGTCAAGTGTTTGTGAATTCTTTTGGCGCAGGCGGCGGCGTTGAACTGCCATTTGGTGGCGTCAAGCGCAGCGGTCACGGCCGCGAAAAAGGATTCATGGCCCTAGAGGAAATGAGTACTACCAAAACAGTCATTCATTTTCACGGTTGAACCCGAATACACAGAAAGAAAAATTATGAGCCAGTTGAACAACAAAATTGCCATCATCACCGGTGCCGGTGGTGGTTTTGGTGAAGGTATTGCACAGGCCTATGTGCGTGAAGGCGCCAAGGTCATCGTGGCAGACATTCAAGACGCTGCAGCCAAGCGTGTGGCTGCAAGCTTAGGTGCACAAGCCAGTGCTTTCACTTGCGACGTGAGCAATGCGGCGCAGGTACAAGCCTTGGTGCAGCATTGCATCAACACCTTTGGTATTCCCGACATCGTGGTTAACAACGCTGGTACCACCCATAAAAACCGTCCCATGTTGGAAGTGGATGAAGCCACTTTCGACAAAGTTTTCAATGTGAACGTGAAGTCCATCTTTCACATGACCCATGCGGTGCTGCCGCATTTGCGTCAAAAAGGTGGCGGTGTGATTTTGAACATTGGATCGGTGGCAGGCATTCGCCCGCGCCCTGGGCTGACTTGGTACAACGCGTCCAAGGGTGCCGTCAACCTGATGTCCAAGTCCATGGCGGTAGAGCTTGGCCCCGAGAAAATCCGCGTCAATGCCATTTGCCCTGTCATGGGCGTAACTGGTTTGTTTGAAGATTTCATGGGCTTGCCCGATACCCCAGAAAACCGCGCCAAATTCATGTCTACCATTCCGCTGGGTCGCTTCGCCCTAGCGAGTGATGTCGCTGCAGCAGCCGTGTTTTTGGCAAGTGATGCAGCAGAGTTTTTCACAGGCGTTGAGTTTCCAGTCGACGGTGGACGCACCATCTGAAGGCAACACATACATAGCGCATGAAAACACCATGAAGACTGCTGC
>CANNNH010000350.1 GCA_947505915.1 Comamonadaceae bacterium | reverse complement strand
GGCTTTGTTGAACCCATGGCATCGCGCTTGGCGCAGATCATTGACGATGAAGGCCAAATTTACAAAGTGGTGAAACAAATCATCATTGGAACCCTTCACGGTCACCCCATGCCTTTGATCATTGAGGCCGCAAGGGCAGGTATCAGTCACCACAATCAGCCTAGTTTTGCTGAAGTGTTTGATGGCTTGCGAGGAGCCTAACAGCCATGGCTGAGGCAGTTTTAGAAGCGCCGACAGAAGAGGCCAAGGTCCTTGTCGCTGAGGCCCCTGCTGGCGATGCCGCAGAGGCCGAAGCTGAGGCTGCCCCCCTGATTCCAGAAGAGGCTGCAGTGGATGCGCCTGTGGTGGTTGCGCCTAGCATCACCATCAAAAAAATCATGGACGATGGGCACGGCGGTGCTCACGGTGGTGCTTGGAAAATTGCGCTGGCCGACATGATGACCGCCATGATGGCCTTCTTCTTGTTGATGTGGCTGTTGGGTGCGTCCAATGCCGACCAACGCAAAAGCATTGCAGATTATTTCAAACCCACATCGCACAGCAATGCCACCATGGGTAAGTTGGCGGGCTCAGACGGCCTGTTGGGTGGACGGTCTGTCACAGATCCAGATGGGTTCCCTTTCTCTGCCAAACAAACCGCTTTGTTGAACATGGTGACGCCTCGTTCACAAGGTGGCCCCACAGAAAACGATCCCTCACCCAATGGCGCTGACAGCAAAGAGTCAGGTCAAGATGGCGATCCAGGCAAAAAGTCTGCCGCAGCAGCAGCAGCAGCAGCTGCTGCCGCAGACGCCGCCAACTTTGACAAGATGGAAAAAGAGATCAAAGAGGCCATGGCCAAAAATCCGAAACTGGACAAGTTGAAAGACCAGGTCTCGTTTGCGAGGGATAAAGATGGCCTGCGCATTGAGATCATCGACAAAGCCGACTTCGCCATGTTCGGCTTGGGCACCACCACCATGACGCCCAGAGCTCAGGCTTTGATCACAGAGGTGTCTAAAACACTGGCAGCCTTGCCCAACAAAGTGGCCATTCGAGGCCACACTGACAGCGTGCAGTTTGCCAATACCGATGACAGAAACAACTGGTCCTTGTCGGCAGAACGTGCCGAGGAAACTCGCAAGATCATTGAGAAGAAGGGCATTCCGGGCGGTCGATTTGCCAAGATTGAAGGCGTGGCTGATACAGCGCCTTACAACCCGAACGATCCCAAAGACCCGCGCAACCGGCGGATCAGTATCACGGTGATGAACCAGTAAGACACTCCAAAAAGCAGCTTTTTCAAGCTGCTTTTTTTTGGCCTTGACCCACACAGTCAAATTGATCATAATTATTTCAAGCTTCAACTATTGAAGCTAGAACAATTTAAAAGTCAGGCTGAACTTCTGGATCAAATTCTCGATGACGGCCTGCATCAAGGAATCGCATCATGAACATCGTGTGCTTAGGCGGCGGGCCGGCTGGCCTGTATTTTGGATTGCTCATGAAGTTGCGTCACCCCGAGCACCACATCACGGTGCTGGAGCGCAACAAGCCCTATGACACTTTTGGCTGGGGTGTTGTTTTCTCAGATGCGACGATGTTGAGGCTGCAAGTGGCAGACCCTGTGACGGCTTCAGAAATTTTGGGTGCGTTCAATCATTGGGATGACATTGCTGTGCATTTCAAGGGTGAAACCATGCGTTCTGGTGGTCATGGTTTTTGCGGCATTGGCCGCAAACGCTTGCTCAATATTTTGCAAAAACGCTGTGAAGAGGTGGGCGTGTCATTGGTGTTTGAAGCCGAAGTCGATGCCAATGCCGACATCGGTGCGCAGTACAAAGCCGATTTGGTCATTGCCTGTGATGGCATCAACTCCAAAGTGCGTTCTCGTTTTGCAGCAACCTACAAGCCTGACATTGATGAACGCAAATGTCGTTTTGTTTGGCTGGGCACGCGCAAGTTGTTTGACGCTTTCACTTTTGCCATGGAGGAAACAGAGCACGGCTGGTTTCAAGCGCACGCCTATCAATACGATGGTGATACTTCCACCTTCATTGTGGAAACACCCGAGCCTGTGTGGAAAGCGGCAGGATTAGAAACCATGACGCAAGAAGAGTCGGTGGCTTTTTGCGAAAAGTTGTTTGCCAAATACCTCGATGGCCATCCTTTAATGACCAACGCCCAGCACCTGCGCGGCTCGGCGCATTGGATTAAATTTCCGCGCGTTATTTGCGATCAGTGGGTGCATTGGGACACCACGGCCGATGGCCGCTTGGTGCCCTATGTGCTCATGGGCGATGCCGCGCACACAGCGCACTTTTCCATTGGGTCGGGCACCAAGCTGGCGCTAGAAGATGCCATTGAATTGGCCGATACCTTTGAGCGGGTGGGTCATGACGTGCAGGGCATGCAAGAAGTGATGACCGCCTACCAAGCCACGCGCGCCATTGAGGTGTTGAAAATTCAAAATGCTGCGCGCAATTCCACGGAGTGGTTTGAGAATGTGGCGCGCTATGTCAATTTGCCGCCGCAGCAATTTGCTTATTCTTTACTCACCCGAAGTCAGCGCATTTCACATGAGAACTTGCGCCTGAGAGATGCTGACTTTGTTTCAGCCTATGAACGATTCATGGCGTCCATGCTTGAGTTTGATGTCAACTCAAAAGCCAAATCCATACCGCCGATGTTCTTGCCATTGCAAGCACGCGGCATGACCTTGAAGAATCGGGTCATGGTGTCGCCCATGGCCACCTATTCAGCCACAGATGGTGTGCCTGGTGATTTCCATTTGATGCATTACGGTGCGCGTGCACTAGGCGGCGCAGCCATTGTGTTTACCGAGATGACCTGCGTGACACCTGAGGGGCGAATTACACCAGGCTGTCCTGGCCTTTGGAATGACGCGCAGCAACACGCATGGGCACGCATTGTGAATTTGGTGCATGCGCAATCGGATGCCAAGATCGCTTTGCAATTGGGGCATGCGGGCCGCAAAGGCTCTACACGCCGTGCATGGGATGGCATGGACATGCCTTTGAACGATGTGGTGCGCGACGGCCACAACTGGGACTTGATGGCGCCCTCTGCTTTGCCCTACATGCAAAGCGTGAGCCAAGTGCCGCATGAAATGACGCGTGCCCAGATGTTGGACGTTTTGGCAGCGTTTGTATCGGCAGCAGAGCGCGGCGCCAAAGCTGGTTTTGATTGGCTAGAGTTGCACTGTGCACACGGCTATT
>CANNNH010000349.1 GCA_947505915.1 Comamonadaceae bacterium | reverse complement strand
CCGCCCTGAAAAGCTGTAGCGCGCAAGGTCACCACCAGCGTGTCGCGGTAGCCGCCGGCTTGCAGGGGTTGGATGGGCGTGGACTCGTGAATCACGCGCGCATCGTCCAGTAAGAGTACCGACCAGGGTTCGCCCAAAGTAAAGCGCTGGCCGTTGGGCCCGTCGGCCTCAAACACCCGCGTCTCGCCGCCTTTGATACCTTGGCGCGCGAGCAAAAATACCGCCACCAGATCCACGCCATCGCGGTGCGCGCCTTCGGGTGTGGGACGGCCGATGCCGTCGGTGGTGTCAATGCGGAACTGGTGCGCCTCGGCATACCAGGTTTGCGCGCCGCGCAAGTTGCTGGCCACGCGGCCCAGCCATTGCAATACAGCCAGCCAGTCAGGGTGCGACGCCATCGCATCAGCCATAGGCTCGAAATGGCGCTGCATACCGCCGTGCAGCGCGTTGTATTCCAAGGGCTGCCAATGCGGCCTATGCGCAGCCTGTTGCACATTGCCATCTGCTCCGACAACGAAACAACTATGGCGCCTGCGCCGGTAGCGCCCGCCGTCTTTCAAATAGCCATCGGGCGGCAAGTCGTCCCACAGCGCACCAAAACCCTGCAAGCGGGCGCCATCGGCCTGCGCCAGCGCGCGCACATCTGTCGCCGACAAGACCGCGTAGCCGCGTGTGCGCAAGCTGTTGTCTAGTTCGGCGGGTTTGGTTAACGGGGGGTGGAATGCGGAGGTGGACATCGGCGATAGGATACAAACAAAGGCACGCAGCAAACGAACTGCACTGTGAAGCGCAATTATCGGCGCCGCTTTATCGCGGCGACCAGCAAGGCTTTGTCGCTTCGGTAACCCGCGCCGCCGCACACTGCCACTAGCATCCGCTCTTTTCCCAACCGCCCCCAAGAAGGCTTACTTTATGTCCGATACCGTTTTATCCACCCTCACCAACCACCAATTCCGCCTGGCCTCGCGTCCGGTGGGCCTGCCGACGCGGGACAACTGGAGTGCAACTACTGAAGCGGTGGCCGAACCCGCGGAGGGCGGCGTGCTAGTGCAAACGCTGGCCTTGTCGCTGGACCCGGCCATGCGCGGCTGGATGAACGAGGGGCGCAGCTACATCCCGCCGGTGGGCATTGGCGAAGTGATGCGTGCCGGTGGCGTGGGCCGGGTGATTGCGTCCAAGAGCGCGCATTTCGCGGTCGGCGATATGGTCAGCGCAGGCTTTGGCGTGCAGCAGTATTTGCGCCTGGGAGCTGAGGAGTTCAAGCGCAATGGCATTGTCAAAATTGATTTACGCATGGGCAGTTTGAAGCAATGGCTGAACGTGCTGGGCATGCCTGGTATGACCGGCTACTTTGGTTTGATGGACGTGGGCCAGCCCCAGGCCGGTGAGACCTTGGTGGTGTCCGGCGCAGCCGGTGCGGTGGGGCAAACCGTGGGCCAGGTGGCCAAAATTAAGGGTTGCCGTGTGGTGGGTATTGCCGGTGGCAAGGCCAAGTGCGACTGGGTGGTGAAAGAGCTGGGCTTTGATGCCTGCATCGACTACAAAGCCGGACCCGGCGCGGTACGCGAAGGCCTCAAAGAGCATTGCCCCAAGGGCGTGGATATTTACTTTGACAACGTGGGCGGCGAGATTTTGGACACCGTGCTGGCCCGCATCAACCGCAAAGCCCGCATCATTATTTGCGGCGCTATTAGCCAATACAACGCCACCACCGCCGTTGCGGGTCCGAAAAACTACCTGAGCCTGCTGGTCAACCGCGCCCGCATGGAGGGCATTGTGGTGTTCGACTACGCCGACCGCTACCACCTGGCGGTGCTAGAGATGGCCGGCTGCCTCAAGGACGGGCGCATGAAGAGCAAAGAAGATATCGTCGAAGGTATTGAGCACTTCCCAGAAGCTTTGCTCAAGCTATTTAACGGTGAAAACTTTGGCAAGCTGGTGCTGCAAGTCGCCAGCGCCTGAAGACATCAAAGCTTAGCTGACCATCGCCGCGTACACCATATTGCGAAACAAAGGCCGGTAGTACTCGCGCTGGTTGGGCGCCTGAATCATGAGGATGGCAAACATGTCTTCTTTCGGATCCACCCAAAACGTGGTGCCGGCGATGCCACCCCAGGAGTACAGGCCCACGCTTCCGGGAAGTGTATCGAGGCCACCGGCCAAGCGGACCGAAAAGCCCAAACCAAAACCCGTTCCCGGTGCCAGCATATTGCCGGCGTTTTCGGTGCAGTTTTGACCCATGCGGCCCAAGTGATCCGACGTCATAAAGCGCACGGTATGCGGGCCGAGCAAGCGCTGTCCGTCCAAGGCGCCGCCATTGAGCATGCACTGGCAAAAGCGCGCATAGTCGGCTACGGTGCCGCCCAAGCCGCCACCGCCGGACTCCAGCTTGGGCACTTCGGTCAAATCAATCAGCTCCATGGGCGTGCCGCCATCGGGGTCGTGGGCAAAGGCCTGCGCGATGCGGTGCTGCTGGTCGGGGGGCACATAAAAAGCCGTGTCCACCATGCCCAGCGGCCCCAGCACCTGCGCTTGCAGCAAGCGGCCCAAACTTTGGCCCGAGACCACTTCAAGCAGCGCGCCCAGCACATCGGTTGAGCGGCTGTATTCCCAAAGGCTGCCGGGCTCGAACATCAGCGGCATGCTGGCCATAAGTTCCGCAAATTGCGCATTGCTTTGGCCGCGCGTAGTGGTTCGCAGCCCGGCATCGTCGTACATTTTTTGCACCGGCGTCTGGCCCAAAAACTCATAGGTCATGCCTGCCGTATGGCGCAACAAGTCATAGACCGTGATGGCCGCGCGGGGCGGGCGCAGTTGCATCTGGCCGTTTTCCATATGCGCCACTTGCACCTTGGCAAAAGCGGGCAGGTAGCGCGCCACGGGATCACTGAGGAACAAGCGCCCTTGCTCCACCAGTTGCATAGTGGCCACAGAAACCAAGGGTTTGGTCATGGAGTAAATGCGAAAGATCGCGTCTTTGTGCATGGCCGCGCCGCTGGCCGGGTCGCGCTGACCGATGGCCTCATGCAAAACCACTTTGCCATTTCGGGCGATCAATGCCACGGCGCCGGGCAAGCGACCTTTGGCCACTTCGGCCTGCAAAATATCCAAGAGGCGGCTGGCACGCGCCGGGTCAAAACCCTGCGATGTGAGTTAGGCGGTGGGAAGTGGATGCGATGCCGTCATAAAAAATTCTTTTCATCTTAAAGACGATTGTTTTCGTG
>CANNNH010000348.1 GCA_947505915.1 Comamonadaceae bacterium | reverse complement strand
CCTGTGTGCGGTGGAAGGCATCTCGCCGGATCTGGCCCAGACGATTTACCAGGCCTTGCGCTGAGCCCACAGTGGCTGGGGGTGGGTGTTTGCCCGGTGTGCTGGCACAGGGCCGCCACCTAGAATGCGGCCCATGAATACCAACCCCACATCCCCCTTGCCAGCCGCGCTGGCCATGTTCAATTTGACCGGTCGCGTGGCCCTGGTCACCGGTTCGGGCAGCGGCATTGGCCTGGCCTTGGCCGAGGGCTTGCGCAGCGCGGGTGCGCGGGTGGTGCTCAATGGGCGCAACCGCGACAAGTTGCTGGCCGCAGCTGAAAAATTGCGATCCTTGCCTGGCCCCAGCGATGGCGTGTTCATCCAGGCGTTTGATGCCACCGATGGCGCTGCGGTCAAGGCCGGTGTGGCTGAGATCGAGCGCAGCGTGGGGCCCATTGACATCTTGGTCAACAACGCGGGCATGACGTTTCGGTCGTCGCTGGAGACCTTTCCGCCCGAGCAGTGGCACAACATCATGCGCACCAATCTAGACAGCGCGTTTTATGTGTCGCAAGCCGTGGTGCCCGGCATGATTTTGCGCAAAGCGGGCAAGATCATCAACATCTGCTCGGTCATGAGCGAGTTGGGCCGCCCGGGCACCGCGCCCTACACCGCGTCCAAAGGGGCGCTGAAGATGCTCACCAAAGGCATGGCCGTCGATTGGGGGCCGCACGGCATCCAGGTCAATGGCATTGGCCCCGGGTACTTCAAAACCGAACTCACCGAGGCCCTGGTCAACGACGCCACCTTCAGCGGTTGGTTGATTGGTCGCACACCGGCCAAACGCTGGGGCCAGGTGCAAGACCTGGTGGGTGCGGCCGTGTTCCTCAGCAGCGACGCATCGGCCTTTGTCAATGGCCATGTGCTGTATGTGGATGGCGGCGTCACCGCATCGCTCTAAGTCCAAATTTTTCGAACCTCAACCCAACGAGTTGCCCCATGCCCCAAGCCCTTGTGATCCACGGCGCCAACGATTTGCGCATTGAAGAAACCGAAACCGAACCCGTGGGCGAACACCAACTGCGTGTGCAGGTGCGCGCCGGTGGTATTTGTGGCTCAGACCTGCATTACTACCAACATGGTGGCTTTGGCACGGTGCGAGTCAAGCAACCCATGGTGCTGGGCCACGAGGTGTCGGGCCAGGTGCTGGCCGTGGGTGCGCAGGTGCAGGGCATGGCGGTGGGCACGCGGGTGGCCATCAGCCCGAGCCGCCCGTGTGGGCATTGCATGTTTTGTCAAAAGGGCCAGCACAGCCATTGCTTGCACATGCGGTTCTACGGCAGTGCCATGCCGTGGCCGCACATCCAAGGGGCATTTCAGCAAGAGATGGTGATCGAAGCCTGGCAAGCCCATGCCGTGGCCGACCATGTGAGCGATGGCGAAGCGGCCATGGCCGAACCCTTGTCAGTGGCTTTGCACGCGGTGCGCCGTGCGGGATCCTTGGCGGGTGCGCGGGTGCTGGTCACCGGTTGCGGGCCGATTGGCTCGCTGTGCGTGTTGGCCGCACGTTGGGCCGGTGCGGCCGAGGTGGTGGCCACCGACATCACCGACCAAACCCTGGCCCGCGCGCGCTTGGTCGGTGCCGACCACACCATCAATACAGCCACCACGCCAGAGGGCTTGGACGTCTACAAAACCAACAAGGGCCACTTTGATGTGCTGATCGAGGCCAGTGGCAATGCCAAGGCCTTGGTGGCCGCGTTTGAGGTGCTGCGCCCACGCGGCGTGATTGTGCAAGTGGGCACCGGTGGCGACACCACCATCCCAATGAATGTCTTGGTGGCCAAAGAGTTCGAGTGGCGCGGCACCTTTCGCTTCCACGAAGAGTTTGCCTTGGCCGTGGCACTGATGAACCAGCGCCGCGTGGACGTGAAACCCCTGATCAGCCACAGCCTGCCGCACACCGAATTTGCCCGCGCTTTTGCGCTGGCCGCTGACCGCACCCAGTCGATGAAGGTGCAACTCAGCTTTGCCTGAGCACGGAGACGGCGCCCAAAGGGTGCTTGGGCTGCGTCAGAGGTGAAATTTCAGCGTTCCAGGTCAAGCCGGCGTGGCTGCGGCCCTGCCTGTAGGGCTTCATGGGCGCACCACTTCGAGCAAGCGGTCCAAGCCGCCATCCTCAATGGACACCATGGCCTGGGCCCGCACGGCCGGTTTGGCGTGGTAGGCCACCGATAAACCAGCCAGGCCCATCATGGGCAAATCGTTGGCGCCGTCGCCCATGGCAATGGCTTGGGCCGGTGCAATGCCCAGTTGCGCGCAAGACTGCGCCAGCTTGCGGCGCTTTTCTTCGCCGTCGCAAATATCGCCCCAAGCCTGGTCGACCATGCGGCCCGTCAGCACGCCGTTGGCCACTTCCAGCACATTGCTGCGAGTTTCGTCCAGGCCCAAGACATCGCGCACCCGGTCGGTGAAAAACGTGAATCCGCCACTGACCAGCAAGGTTTTCAGCCCCGCCTTTTGGCAGGCCTGCACCAGGGTTTGTGCGCCGGGGTTCAGGCGCAGGCGCTGTTGGTAGACATCGTGCAGGGCCGATTCAGGCACCCCCTTGAGCAAGGCCACGCGCTGGCGCAGGCTGTCTTTGTAGTCTTTGATCTCGCCGCGCATGGCGGCTTCCGTGATCGCCGCCACCTCGGCCTTGCGCCCGGCAGCATCGGCAATTTCATCCACGCATTCGATGTTGATCAGCGTCGAGTCCATGTCAAACGCAATCAGTTTGAAGTGCTTCAGGGACAGCGGGGCGGTGAAGCCTTGGGTGTTCAGGCCTGGGGCAAATGGGGTGGCGGCGGATGGGTTCATGGGTTTGTGTGGGTGATCAGGGGGTATCACACGCGCACCGGGGCGGACGTGGTCGGTTTGGTCGGGGCCAGCGGCTCACCGAGCGAGCGCAGTATTTCACGCACCAATTGCGCGCGTTCGTGGGGGCTGGGCAGTTCGCGTTCGATGCGCAGTTTGTCGTTGCCCGCGAGCTTGATGTGTTTGTTTTTTTGCACCAACTGAATGATGCGCGTCCCGTCCACGGGGGCGTGGGGTTTGAAGGCGATCAAGATGACGTTGGGCGTGGCGTCGACCTTGGCCACGCCATAGGGCTGCACCAGCACCCGCAGGCGGTGCACATCGATCAAGGTTTGGGCTTGCGCCGGCAATTGGCCAAAGCGATCGACGATTTCTTCCAGCAGGCGGTCGATCTG
>CANNNH010000347.1 GCA_947505915.1 Comamonadaceae bacterium | reverse complement strand
CCTTGAAAGATGTAATAACCATCTGCAGGGGCATTCAATACTTTTTGAGCGGCAATTGCACCGCCGGCGCCTCCCAAATTTTCAATGATCACGGGTTGCTTCAATTCTTGCGCCAATGCCTGATTGACTTTGCGTGCAATGACATCGGACAAGCCACCTGCTGGATAGGGGACCATCAAGTTGATGGGCTTGTTGGGAAAGCTTTGCGCATGCACGGGTGCATGAATGGACATGGCTGCACTTAGCAACAGGCCAAGGGTATTAAATAGTTTCATGGTGTTCTCCATCGTCTAAAAGATGGCCACATGCTAGCCCTGCGAAGAGACAACTGAAAGACTGTCAATTTTCTTCATGACAACTTTTGGTAGTCATTGCTATAAACTATCGCATCATGAAACTGCACCAACTCCAAGCCCTGGTGGCCGCCGTCGAGCACGGCAGCATTCGCGCCGCAGCCCGAGAACGGCATCTGACTCAAGCGGCCCTGACGAAGTCCTTGCGACAACTGGAAGAGGATGCGGGGGTGGCCCTGCTGGTGCGCAAATCGCGTGGGGTGGCGCTGACCGAGGCAGGTTTGCGCTTGCACGCACGGGCGTTACTGGTGATGCGCCAACTGGCGCTGGCGCAAGACGAGTTGCAGCAAGCGCAGGGCGACGAGACTGGCACGGTGCGGGTGGCGATCACGCCGTACCTGATGCTCACCGTGCTGGGCGAGGCGTTTTTGTGGTTTCGCAAGCGTTACCCGCACATCGAGTTGCGCCTGATTGAAGGCCTGGTGGCCCGTGTTTTGCCGGGCTTGCGCTATGGCACGGTGGACTTTGCCATCGTTGCCGACAGCGGCGATGTGACTCCGCAAGAGTTTCAGTGCACCCGCTTGCAAAAAGACCAGCAAAAACTGGTGGTGCGGGCAGGCCACCCGGTGCTGCGCCAGCCCACGGCCGCCAAGCTGGTTGAGTTGGAGTGGGTTATGCCGGGTCCGTTTTCGCAGGGGCTGGACGAAGGGTTGTTGGCTATGTTCTCGAGGGCCGGTGTGCCACCACCCACCCAGATCACGCGTTGCGACGCCATGGCGGCCATGGCCTTGATCCGGCAAACCGATGCCATGAGCGTGATGCCCGCCCCTTTGTTAGCCCAACCCGAGGGCCATGGCCTGGTGGAGTTGTCGCTGCGCAGCATGCGCCCGCCTGCCATAGAGCTGGTCTTGCTCTCATCACCCGAGGTGCCGCTAACACCCGCAGCGGCCTACCTAGCGCGGTGCCTGACAGACGCAATTGCCGGTCGCTGATGGTGTGCGGTTTGATCAAGCGAGTGAGTCCATCTCCCCCGCAGGCATAGCTTCCTAATCAATTCCCGGACATCGACAGGACTCTGCCTTTGGCAAAGAGCGAAGACGCAGGGCCCACGTTGACGTCATGCTGCGCCAAGGTCCCAAACAGGTTTTTCGGATCGGCCAATTGCGGGATCAACGCCAGGCGCTCGCCATAACCCAGTGCCAATGCCGCATCGTGCATAAAACGCAATGCCGAGAAATCCTCCAGTGCAAAGCCCACTGAATCGAACACCGTGATTTGCGTATCGCTGTCGCGGCCTGTTCGGCTGCCACGGAGCACCTCCCACAATTCGGTCACGGCAAAGTCGGCGGGCATTTGCTGGATGTCACCCTCGATGCGGGTCTGGGGGGTGAACTCTACAAACACTTTGGCCCCCTGCAGCACATCAGCGGCCAGTTCGGTTTTTCCCGGGCAGTCACCGCCCACGGCGTTGATGTGCATGCCGGGCGCGAGCATGTCGGAAGTGAGGATCGTGGCGTACTGCTTGTCAGCGGTGACGGTGGTCACAATGTCGGCACCCCGCACGGCTTCGGCAGTGCTGACGCAAACTTGCACCTTTAGGCCGCAGCCCACAAGGTTAGCGGCCAGTTTGGCTGTGGCAGCGTGGTCGATGTCGAACAGCCGCACGGTGTCGATGCCCACCAAATGCTGAAAGGCAATGGCCTGGAACTCGCTTTGTGCGCCATTGCCGATCAGCGCCATCACCCGGCTGTTCGGTCTTGCCAGAGTTTGGGCGGCCAATGCCGAGGTGGCCGCCGTGCGCATGGCGGTGGTCAGCGTCAGCTCGCTAACCAGCGTGGGGGCGCCTGTGGCCACATCGGCTAAAACGCCGAAAGCCATCACGGTCAACAAACCGATGGCGGTATTTTTGGGGTGGCCGTTGACGTACTTGAAGCTGTAGGCGGTGTCGTCCGAGATGGGCATTAACTCGATCACGCCGTCTTTGGAGTGGTTGGCTATGCGCGCCGATTTGTCGAAGTCATTCCAGCGCAAAAAGTCGGCGCGGATGTTCTCGGCGATGCCGGCGATGCAGTTTTGAAGGCCTTTGCGGCGCACCAGAGACACGGCGTCGGGGGCGCTCATGTACAGAGGGGTGGTCGAAAAAGTGGTGTTGGGGGTGATGTCGTGTGGTGGTGTCATGGTCTTGTTCCTCAGGTATTCAACCCATTGGGGTCGATGGAAGAAGTTTCATGGCCTAGCGTGGCAATGTAAATTGCCAAAAATATATTGTTTTGGCTATTTTTTTAACAAAATGGCAGCATTGAATGACAAAATGCATCATGGACGACACAGACCAGCAACTTATCAGCCTCCTTCGGCAAAACGCCCGCATGAACATCGCCGACCTGGCACACAAGCTGGGTGTCTCGCGCGGCACCGTCAACAACCGGTTGCGCAAGCTCGAAGACAGCCAGGTCATCGTGGGCTACACCATCAAGCTGCGGCCCGAGGCCGAGCCCGAGCGCATCAAAGCCTGGATGGGCGTGCTGATCGAGGGCAACACCACGCGCCAGGTGATTGCAAGTTTACTGGGCGAGCCCAGTGTAGTGGCGCTGCACGACACCAATGGCCGCTGGGATTTGTTGGCAGAAGTTGAGGCTGCGTCGATGAAAGAATTGTCAGATGCGCTGGAGCGTATCCGGCTGATCAGCGGTATCCGCAGTACCGAGACCAACATCCACTTGGCGACCTACCGATAGGCTTATTCACAACGCAAGCGTTGTCGTGTTCTTGACCTCTTCCATCACCGCATAGGTGCGAGTCTCGCGAACGCCAGGCAGCTGCCACAACACGGTGCCTGCAAATTCACGGTAGGCATTCATGTCGGCGGCGCGCGTCTTGAGCAAATAGTCAAACCCCCCGGCCACCATATGGCACTCCATGATCTCGGGGCGCACTTG
>CANNNH010000346.1 GCA_947505915.1 Comamonadaceae bacterium | reverse complement strand
TTACACGGTTAAACCTGGGGACACCTTGATCCGCATAGGCTTGGATCATGGGCAAAATTGGCGTGACATCATTCGCTGGAACAACATCGAGAACCCGAATGTTATTGACGTTGGTCAGGTTTTAAAAATTGCACCACCCGCAGCAGATCCAAGCCAAGAAGTAGCTATAGCCAAACCAGTTCAGCTCGGTACCGTTTCCAATACGGCAGAGGAGAAGAAAAATACACCTGCGGTTGAGCAGCCTTCAGCGAGTTCAGTGAGAAACGAAGGATCAGATGATTCCTTTCAGTTGATTTGGCCCGCACAAGGGCCAGTCAGCTCAAGTTTTGATGACTCCAAAAACAAGGGTATCGATATTTCGGGTAAAAATGGCGACCCTGTTTTAGCTGCAGCAGATGGAAAGGTTGTGTATTCAGGCGCTGGGTTGAGAGGCTATGGAAACTTAATTATTGTCAAGCACAGCAATACTTATCTGACCGCATATGCTCACAATCAGACCTTGCTGGTCAGAGAAGATCAGTCGGTTAAAAAAGGCCAAAAAATTGCTGAAATGGGAAATTCGGATTCTGAGCAGGTCAAGTTGCATTTTGAATTAAGGCGTTTGGGTAAGCCGGTTGATCCGGTGAAGTTTTTGCCTCAACGCTAATCCTTTTAATGACTCAGAATACTTCTTCTGGCGAGAGTACCCCTTTCGCCCCCAAAGATCAGCAATTACCTTTATTGATTGAGTCGCTCGACCTTGATGCCCAAGGAATAGCCCACAAAGCGGATGGCAAGGTGGTTTTTGTTGAAGGCGCCTTGCCTTTTGAGTTGGTGAACGTGAATGTTCACAGGAAAAAAAATAACTGGGAATTAGGTACCCTAAGCCATATTCATAAAGAATCTTCTCAGCGGGTAAAGCCGCAATGTATTTATTTTGGACTACATTCAAATGCATGTGGTGGTTGCAAGATGCAACACCTGAACCCTAGCGCCCAAGTCGCTGTTAAGCAGAGAGTCATTGAAGATAATCTTTGGCATTTAGGCAAGGTCAAACCTGAGTTCATATTAAGACCGATTCAAGGCTTAGATTGGTACTATCGTTACAGAGCCAGGCTTTCAGTTCGCTACGTTAGAAAAAAAGCGAAAGTACTGATCGGATTTCACGAGCGAAAAAGCAGTTATGTCGCGGATATGTCTAGCTGTGAAGTTCTTCCAGTTAAGGTGTCCCAGTTGCTTTTGCCACTTCGGGCTTTAATTGAAAGCTTAGAAGCCAGAGAAGATTGTCCACAACTCGAGTTGGCGTGTACAAAAACCACGATTGCTTTTGTACTTCGCCATATGCATCCATTAAGTCCCCATGACCTAGAACTTTTAAGGCGTTTTGCAACAGCGCATGGGGTTCAGTGGTGGTTGCAGTCCAAGGGTCCTGAGTCGGTAAAGTTGATGGACTCTGAGGGGGTTGACTCTGAGTCGCAGATGCTCAGCTACGAATTGCCTGATTTCGACCTTGTGATGAAATTTCGCCCAACAGACTTCACACAAGTAAATCCGTTTATTAATGAAGTGATGGTCTCAAAAGCGGTCAGCTTGCTGGACATCTCAAAGACCGATCGCATCATTGATTGGTTTTGTGGATTAGGAAACTTTACTTTGCCTATAGCAACTCTTGCAAGAGAGGTCATCGGAATAGAGGGCAGTCAGTCGATGGTTGATTTGGCTCAGTTCAATTTCAAATTGAACTCAAGCTCACCTGATCGGCTTTGTAGCGTTGATTTTTATTCCCAAAATCTTTTTGATATGACAGCTGAAATGCTTTTTGAGCTTGGAGTCGCTGATAAGTGGCTGATTGATCCACCCAGAGAAGGGGCTCATGCATTGATCAATTCGCTTGTGAGCCTAATTCAGAAAAAGGAATTGACTAATTGGTCTGCACCGAAAAGGATTGTCTACATAAGCTGTAATCCTGCAACCCTTGCCAGAGACGCTGGCTTATTGGTGCATCAAGCTGGTTATGTGTGTAAGTCGGCCGGAATGCTCAATATGTTTCCGCATACTGCGCATGTGGAAAGCATGGCTGTTTTTGAGCTCAAATAAAAAAGGCCTCTTTACGAGGCCTTTTACTTTTTATGAGTTTTAAATGTTTTTACTCTTTATCGCCGCCCATGATCCCCAAAAGGATGAGAAGGCTTTGAAAAATATTAATTGCATTCATGTACAGGGCTAAAGTCGCGCTGATGTAGTTGGTTTCACCGCCATCTATGATTCTCTTGATATCGTAAAGCATGAAGGCGCTGAATATGCCAATCGATAAAACAGATATAGCCAACATTCCAGCACTGGAACCAACAAAGATGTTGATGATGCTAGCAACCATCAGGACGATGACTCCGACAAAGAGCCACTTACCCATGCTGGATAAATCTCTTTTGACCACAGTAGCTAACGAGGCCATTGCGAAAAAGACGCCTGCCGTACCACCAAAAGCGGTCATCACAATTTCGGTACCGTTTTTGAAACCCAAAACCATCGCGATAAGCCGCGAAAGCATCAGTCCCATAAAGAAGGTAAAGCCGAGTAAAAAAACAATGCCAAGCGAAGAATCTTTATTTTTTTCTATGGCGTAAACAAAACCGAATGTTCCGGCCAAAAAGAATACCAAGCCAAGTCCACCTGACAGGTAGTAACTTACGCCACTTGCAATACCGAACCAAGCACCCAAAACAGTGGGCAGCAGAGTCAAGGTGAGTAGCCAGTAGGTGTTGCGAAGAACCCTGTTACTGTCAGAGGCTTCGACGCTTAAATCGCGAAAACCAATATTTTCAACTTTGTCTGTCATCGTAATCTCCTTAAAGATATGTAATTACAAGATGAGGTTAATTGTATCTAAATCAAGATTATTTTGAATACACCTCAAATGCTAAGCTAAAGTACTTTTTCACTGCCAAAAATTCATATGCAAACCAAATATTTCCTTCAATTGTCTGATGTTAAGGCAATGGCAGCAGCTGCAGAGGCAGAAGCAAACAAAAACCAATGGGCTGTAACTTTCGCCATAGTGGATGATGGTGGGCACTTATTGTGGCTTCAAAGGCTAGATGGTGCTGCGCCAGTGTCAGCGCACATTGCCCCAGCCAAAGCTCATACGGCAGCATTAGGACGGAGAGAAAGTAAGGTTTACGAAGATATTATTAATTCTGGGCGCTATTCTTTTTTGAGTGCGCCTCTCTTAGAAGGCCTACTTGAGGGCGGTG
>CANNNH010000345.1 GCA_947505915.1 Comamonadaceae bacterium | reverse complement strand
TAGACGGCTCGATCAAGGCTCAGTTTCTTAAAACACTGACCAAGCGACTCCAAGAACCCCATGTGCCATCGGCTAAGTTGCATGGCGACCTGCAAAACGCCTACAAAATTAAACTACGAGACGCTGGCTATCGCTTGGTTTATGAGGTGATCGACCAAAGATCAGTCATCGTGGTGATTGCCATTGGCAAGCGAGACCATGATGAGGTTTACCAAATCGCCATTAAGCGTCAATAAGCAACCTAAGCCCATCACTAAACGCGTTCAATGATGACCGCAATCCCCTGCCCCACCCCAATACACATGGTGCACAGCGCATAACGCCCGCCCGTGCGGTTCAGTTGGTTGGTGGCGGTGGTCACCAACCTAGCGCCCGATGCACCCAGCGGGTGACCCAAAGCAATCGCACCGCCGTTGGGATTAACGCGGGGGTCATCGTCTTGAAGCCCTAGCATTCGCAGCACTGCCAAGCCCTGCGCCGCAAACGCTTCGTTGAGTTCAATCACATCCATTTGTGCCAGCTTTAAGCCGGTGAGCGCCAGCACTTTTTCGGTGGCGGGTGCAGGGCCAATGCCCATGATGCGCGGGGGCACACCTGCTGTGGCCATGCCGACCACACGGGCACGAGGCGTTAAGCCATGTTTGGCTGCACTGGCCTCGTCGGCCAACAAAATCGCGCAAGCGCCGTCGTTGACACCACTGGCGTTGCCTGCCGTGACTGTGCCGTCGGGGCGCACCACGCCTTTGAGCTTGGCCAAGGCTTCCAAACTGGTTTCGCGTGGGTGCTCATCCTTGTCCACCACCACAGCATCGCCTTTTTTTTGCAGGATGGTGACGGGCGTGATTTCTTGCGCCAAGAAACCAGCTTTTTGTGCGGCAACCGCCTTCATTTGACTGGCCAAAGCCATGCGGTCTTGGGCGTCGCGCTCGATTTTGAAGTCGGTAGCCACGTTCTCCGCAGTTTCGGGCATGGCATCTACACCGAACATGCTTTTCATCAAAGGGTTGACGAAACGCCAGCCGATGGTGGTGTCATAAATTTGCGGGTTGCGGCCAAACGCTGCCTCTGCTTTGGGCATCACAAAAGGTGCGCGGCTCATGCTTTCCACACCACCGGCGATCATCAAACCAGCCTCACCTGCGCGAATGGCACGGGCGGCGGTGCCCAAGGCGTCCATACCCGAACCGCATAAGCGATTGATGGTGGCACCAGGAATTTCCAAAGGCAAGCCTGCCAACAGGCTTGCCATGTGCGCCACATTGCGGTTGTCCTCCCCCGCTTGGTTCACACAGCCATACAAAATATCGGTGACCGCTTGCCAATCCACCTTAGGGTTACGCGCCATCAAGGCTTTCAAAGGTACAGCCGCCAAATCATCGGTGCGCACACTGGACAAAGCGCCACCATAGCGGCCAAAAGGGGTGCGAATCGCGTCACAAATAAAAGCGTGTTTCATGTAAATCTCTGGTTAACAATACAAGCCATGTTCAATCCATCCCAAGAAGATGTCAGGCGGTTCTTCTGCCAAGTCTATGCCAAGCAACAAAGCGAGCAATTGAGTGATGCTTTGGAAACGCTGGCCGGTTTATGGGTTGCGGAGCACCCCGAATACGCCACACACTTAGCAGACATCAATGCGGCGCTGGGCAAGCAGTTCAAGGGTGACGATGGTCAGTCCAACCCGTTTTTGCATTTGTCTATGCATGTCTCCATCAGCGAACAATGTTCCATCGATCAACCACGCGGCATTCGTCAAGCGGTGGAATTGCTGGCGGCCAAACGCAACAATTTGCATGACGCCCACCACGAGGTGATGGAGTGTTTGGGCACCATGTTGTGGGAGAGCCAACGCAGCGGACGTCCACCCGATGGTCAGGCCTACATTGACGCGGTTCAGCGTCGAGCCACCAGCGATTGAGGCTTTAGAAAAACAAAAACCCACCGAAGTGGGTTTTTTGGAGGGCTTGCAACTTATTTGCGGAATTTAGACTGAGGCACTGTTTTCAATTCGCCCTGCTGGCTGTTGACGTAAGCCGCCAATTGCTTGAGTTCAGCCAAGGTAAATTGTTTGGCAATGCCACCCATCACGCCATTGTTACGACCCCAAGTGGCTTGGCCGTCTTGTTTGTAGGATTTAAGGGCAACGTAGAGGTAATCTTTGTGTTGGCCTGCAATCTTGGGGTAACCAGGGACCATGGGTTTATTCAAATTCGCACCGTGGCAAGAACTGCAAGCACCCTTGGCAAGCAAGGCCGCTGTGCTGGCAGGGGCCTCGGAGGCTTTTTCAGGCAAAGTCACTGTATCGTCTTTGCCATGTGATTCGTAGTAAGCCGCAATATCGGCCATGTCTTTGGCAGTCAAAGAAGCAGCGATGCTGCGCATAGTGGGGTGTTTGCGGTCGCCCTTTTGGTAGGCCGTTAAAGACGAAACGATATAAGTTGCGGTCTGGCCCGAAATCATAGGTACTTTGTAGACCTCAGGGAAAGATGCTTGGTAACCTTTGATGCCGTGGCATCCAATGCACATGGCGATTTTGGTTTCACCGGCTTTCGCGTCCCCTGCTGCGTCTTGGGCATAAGCCACTGAGGTCACCGAGGCGACAAAAAGCATGAGAACCGATGTTATGAGCTTGGTCATTTTGGACAGACAATCATGAAAAGAAACTCCAAAGATTATATCGACGCGCTTTGTAAGCTCCGTGTCGGAAACATAAAAGGTATTGACCCATGAAATTTGCAGGAACCGATAACTACGTTGCCACCCAAGACCTGATGCTGGCCGTTAATGCGGCCATCACACTTAAACGTCCTTTGTTGGTCAAGGGAGAACCTGGCACGGGCAAAACCATGCTGGCCGAAGAAGTAGCGCAATCACTTGGGATGCCTTTGCTGCAGTGGCATGTGAAATCCACCACCAAGGCCCAGCAGGGCTTGTATGAATACGACGCGGTGAGTCGTCTGCGCGACAGCCAAATGTCTGATCTGGACGGCGGCGAGCGGGTAAAAAATATCGAGAACTACATTGTCAAAGGAGTGTTGTGGCAAGCCTTTACCGCCACTGAACCTGTGGCGCTGCTGATTGATGAGATCGACAAGGCTGACATTGAGTTTCCCAACGATTTGCTGCGCGAACTCGACCGCATGGAGTTTTATTGCTACGAGACCCGCGAACTGATCAAGGCTCAAACTCGCCCGCTGGTGTTCATCACTTCCAATAACGAGAAAGAACTGCCCGAT
>CANNNH010000344.1 GCA_947505915.1 Comamonadaceae bacterium | reverse complement strand
TGTCAGTACTCAGAACGCTTCTCCCTATGCCTATGGTGGTGCAGGTTCTGCTGGCAATCCTGACCATGCGCCGCAGTACAACCCCGCCAAGGTGGGCAACGACGCCTCGGCACGCCCTTGGGAAAACTCTAGCACCCCTTACCCCTCACAACCAGCCCCCAATCGTGCGACCGCCCGAATTGGTTCTTCACTGATGGGCAGTGGTCAAAACTGGAGCATTCCAGAAGGCTTTGATGTGCAAGGTTTTGTTCAATCTGCCAAACAAAATTTCATCAATCTACAAGCGGCTTGGGACAGGTCCGATATTCCTGCCTTGCGCGTGATGATGACCGATGACATGCTGCTTGAAATTCAGTCTCAGTTGGCAGAACGGGGACAAATGGTCTCTGGCCCCAACACCACTGAGGTGGTTATGCTTGAAGCGCAGTTGCTGGGCATTGAAGATTTGGGTGAAGGCTATATGGCCAGTATCGAGTTCTCTGGTTTGATTCGCGAGGACGCAACCGCAGGTCCCAGCCCCTTCCGTGAGGTCTGGAATATGACCAAGCCTAAAAATGGACAAATCGGTTGGCTGGTCGCTGGCGTACAGGCTTTGCAATAACCGACGCTGTTGATGAAAACTTTACCCTCATTGGCAGAGTTGGCCGCTCAGTTCAGCTCTGCCGTGATGCATTTTCAGCCACCTGCTGCCTTGGTTGAAGAGGTGCAAGACCGCTTGATTCTTTTGGTCAACCATGTCTTGATGCAAGAGCCTGCAGCCACAGCAAGACTAAGGCGCCAGCAAAACCGCACAATGCAAATCAGCTGGCGACAACTGCAACTGTCGTGTCGCATCACCCCTGCGGGTTTGCTCGAAAGGACGGCGCTGCAAAACTCGCCAGACTTGTCCTTGCATATCAGCCAAGAGTCGCCATTGGCGATTGTTCAAGGCTTGGCGCAGGGTGATAAACCCACGATGCAAGTGCAAGGAGACGTCATGTTGGCGGCAGATATCAATTGGCTGGTCGACCATGTACGCTGGGATATCGAGGAAGACCTTTCCCGGGTCATTGGCGATGCGATGGCGCATCAAAGTGTGGCCCTGGCCAAGCGAGTCTTTACGGCACTCAAAGGATTTTTACCAGCCTCCGCTTCCCCTACGGTTCACCCCTCATGATCCGCATTGACCGCGGCGTGTTCATCGTCTGGATCGTCCTGCGCTTTGGCCTCGATGAACTGCTGCTCTCAGGCTTCAAGCAGCCTTGGTTGAAGGTTGTTTCTCGTGTTCTGACATTTGGGCGAAATTTACGCGCTCCCCGAGGGGAGCGTCTGCGCCTTGCCTTGGAGCGCTTAGGCCCCGTATTTGTCAAGTTTGGCCAAGTGCTTTCCACGCGTCGTGATTTGTTGCCTGAAGACATTTCGGACGAACTCGCCAAACTGCAAGACCAAGTGCCGCCTTTTCCTTCCGCGCAAGCAGTGGCAATGATTGAGAGGGCTTTTGGTAAAAAAATAGACGAGGTGTTTAGCCATTTCGAACATACACCTGTTGCCAGCGCATCGGTTGCACAGGTGCATTTTGCGCGACTGCGTAACAACAAGGGTGAACCTGAGCGCGAGGTGGCGGTGAAAGTGCTGCGCCCAGGCATGCTCAAAGTCATCGACAAAGATTTAGACCTCATGCGCAACATGGCAATGTGGGTAGAGCGACTCTCCAGTGATGGCAAGCGACTCAAGCCCCGCGAAGTTGTTGCCGAGTTTGACAAGCACCTGCACGACGAACTCGACTTGGTTCGTGAAGCTTCCAATGCAGCGCAGTTGCGCCGCAATATGGAAGGCTTGAATTTGGTCTTGATCCCTGAGATGGTCTGGGAATATTGCCGTACCAATGTATTGGTCATGGAGCGCATGTACGGCATCCCCATCAGCCATACCGAGGCTTTGCGCAAGGCCGGCGTCAACATCCCACAGCTGGCCAAAGATGGCGTGACTTTGTTTTTTACCCAAGTCTTTCGAGATGGCTTCTTCCACGCTGACATGCACCCCGGCAACATCCAAGTCAGCACTGACAGCGCCACCTTCGGCCGTTATGTGTCACTCGACTTCGGCATTGTGGGCACTCTCACTGAGATCGATAAAGATTATTTGGCGCAAAACTTCACAGCATTTTTCCGACGCGATTACAAGCGCGTGGCCGAGCTGCATATCGAGTCGGGTTGGGTACCAGACCACACCCGTGTGGATGAACTCGAGTCGGCTATTCGTGCAGTTTGCGAACCTTATTTTGATAGGCCCTTGAAAGAAATCTCATTGGGTATGGTTTTGCTGCGCCTGTTTCAAACCTCTAGACGCTTCCAAGTAGAAATACAACCGCAGTTGGTGTTGTTGCAAAAAACCTTGCTCAACATCGAAGGCCTGGGCAGACAACTCGACCCTGACCTCGATTTATGGAGTACCGCCAAACCTTTCTTGGAAAAGTGGATGCTTGAGCAAATGGGGCCACAAAAATTTTGGCAACAACTCAAGATTGAAGCGCCTCGGTTTGCCAAACTGATTCCTGAAATTCCTCGCTTGGTTCACGCGTATTTGCAGCGTGATCCGATCGCAGAGCGTGATGAGTTAATTCGTTTGATAGAAGCGCAACGCCGAACGCATCAAAACTTGCAAGCTATTTTGTTGTTGGTCTTGGGTTTCATGGCCGGTATCGTCATCACTGCGGCCCTTGGCGTGTGGGGTTTGGCTGGCTGATTTTCAGTCCAATGGCCGGTAAGCTTCACGCCGCATCTGCCGAGATGTATGCACCCCATACAACACCACCGCCAAACTCACCACGGCCATTAAAAGCGTGGCTGCTGCATAAATAGAGGGGTTCACCCCACGCCGCGCATAGCTGAAAATCACTTGGGGCAAGGTGGTCACGCCAGGTCCAGATAAAAATTCGGAAATCACCACATCATCAAAGGACAGGGTAAAGGTCAGTAACCAAGCGGCAACCAACGCTTGCGAAATATTGGGCAGTGTCACCAGAAAAAACACTTGGTAGGGGCGGCAACCTAAGTCGAGTGCAGCCTCTTCAATGGAGCGGTCCATCTCTTTGAGGCGAGACTGAATCACCACAGTGGCATATGCCATGCCCAGCAAGGCATGGCCCAGCACGATGGTAGTGGCACCTCGCCCAGGCCAACCTACCCATCGCTCCATACCAACAAACAGCAACAACAAGGACAAGCCAATGATCACCTCAGGCATGACCAGAGGTGAACTCAGCATGGCATT
>CANNNH010000343.1 GCA_947505915.1 Comamonadaceae bacterium | reverse complement strand
CGCCATGTTTGAATTGCCCATCTTTCAGTGGTCGTCCCATGTGCGCACCGGAGCCAGCCAATGGTTGGCCGAAGCAGTGGCCACAGCCGGCCTTTTGTTTGTCATATTGAGGTCGCCCCCGGGCAAAGCATCGGCCTTGGTGGCTTGTTACATCGGTGCGGCTTATTGGTTCACGGCCAGCACCTCCTTTGCCAACCCGGCTGCGGTGTTTGGGCGCATGCTGAGCGACACCTTTGCGGGCATTGCCCCATCTGACGCACTGGGTTTTGTGGCCTCACAATGGGTGGGTGCAGCCCTGGGCTGGCTGCTCCATCATGTTTTAAGCCCACCAACCCATCCATCTTAGGAATTGCCATGACCCCACTGCCCTTTGCCGCCCTCATCACCTTGCTGGCCATCGCCGTGATGTTTTGGACGGCCATCAACGTGGGGCGTGCTCGCGCCCAGTACGACGTCAAAGCACCCGCCACATCAGGGCACGAGATGTTTGACCGCGCTTACCGCGTGCAAATGAACACCCTGGAAAGCGCTCTGATGATGCTGCCCGCTTTGTGGGTATATGCAGCCTTCAATGGCGATACTGGCGCAGCTGTGATGGGCTTGACTTGGGTGGCCGGCCGCATTTGGTATGCGCTGGCGTATCAAAAAGACCCTGCCAAGCGCGGCGGCGGCTTCAGCTTGACCCTTTTGGCCATCGCGGGTTTGTGGGCGGGTGGCTTGTGGGGTGTGGTTAAAGTGTTGCCTGCTACGCTCTGATCCTTTACCAGGAGTCTCGCCATGAAGGGTTTTATCAGTTCATTCCTGACTGCCAGCTTATGGGCGCTGTGCACCCTGCTGGCACCGATATCTGCCATGGCGCAAGCGTATCCATCGCGTGCGGTGACCCTGATCAACCCCTACCCCCCCGGCGGCGGAGCAGATGTGCTGGCCCGTGCATTGGCGCGCGAACTCACTGAGATATGGCGCCAACCCGTGATCATTGAAAGCAAGCCCGGCGGTGGCACCACCATTGCCGCCGCATTCGTGGCGCGGGCCAACCCCGACGGCTACACCTTGCTGCTGTCCACCAGCCAGCATGCCATCGCACCGGCCCTGTTCAAAAACCTCTCTTATGACATCGTCACCCATTTGACCTCCATTGCCCTGGCTTCTGAGAGCCCGCTGTTCTTGGTGGTGCGACCTGACCGCGGCATCAACACCATGGGCGACCTGATGGCCAAGCTCAAACAAAACAGCGCCGCCATGAACTATTCGTCCTCTGGTTTGGCCAGCTTGCCGCACTTGGCAGGTTCTTTTTTAAACCAAATGACCGGTTCCTCAGCCACCCACATCCCCTTCACCGGTTTGGCACCCGCCCTGACGGCATTGCTCGGTGGCCAGGTGGACTATTTGTTTGCCGACACCTCTGCCGTGCCGCACATCAATGCGGGCAAGGTACGGGCATTGGCGGTGTCATCTCCCACCCGCTTGCCCAGCTTCCCCGACTTGCCCACCCTGGGCGAGACCTTGCCGGGCTTTCAGTTCACCGTGTGGACGGGGCTGGACGCGCCCACGGGCACGCCGCGTGCGGTGATCGAGCAAGTGCACGACGCCGTGCAAAAAGCGCTGGCCTCACCGGCCATGAAAAAGCTGTACCTGGACACTTCGCGCACGCCCTCCGCCCTTTCGCCCGACCAATTCGCGGCCTTCAAGGCGGGCGAAGTGCAAAAGTACCAAAAGCTCAGCCGCGAGGCGGGCATCAAAGCGGAATAAGTCCGCCACCCTGGCTCATGGGGTCCGATCAAGCCGGGCCATGGGCACCCACCCTTTTTGGTAGAAAATCCCCCGACTTCACAAGGAACCCGCCATGACATACCCCCATACCCAACTCTTCATCAACGGCCAATGGTGCGACGCCGCCGCAGGCGAATCGCTGGCCGTGTTCAACCCCGCCACCGGCAAAGAAATTGGGCGTGTCGCCCACGCCCGCATCCCCGACTTGGACCGCGCCCTGCAAGCGGCCCAAAAAGGCTTTCAAACCTGGCGCGACATGCTGCCCGTGGAGCGCAACAAAATCATGCGCAAGGCCGCCGCACTGATGCGCGAACGTGCCGGCGATATTGCGGCCATGCTGACCCAAGAGCAAGGCAAGCCCTTGGCCGAGGCCAAGGGCGAGGCCATGGCCGCAGCCGACATCATTGAATGGTTTGCCGATGAAGGCATGCGCGTGTATGGCCGCATCGTGCCCTCGCGCTTTAACCTGTCGGCGCGCCAAATGGTCATCAAAGACCCGGTCGGACCGGTGGCCGCTTTCACGCCTTGGAACTTCCCCATCAATCAAGTGGTGCGCAAAATGGCTGCCGCCTTGGCTTCGGGCTGCTCAATGATCGTCAAAGCCCCTGAAGAAACACCGGCCGCACCCGCCGCCCTTATCCGCGCCTTTGCCGATGCAGGCATTCCTGAGGGTGTGTTGGGTTTGGTCTACGGCACACCGGCTGAGATCTCCAATTACCTGATCCCCCACCCCATCATCCGCAAGATCACCTTCACCGGCTCGACGCCCGTGGGCAAGCAATTGGCCGCGTTGGCCGGCCAGCACATGAAGCGCGTCACCATGGAGTTGGGCGGTCATGCCCCGGTGATCGTGGCCGAAGACGCCGACATCGCCTTGGCGGTGAAGTCGGCAGGTGCCGCCAAGTTCCGCAATGCGGGCCAAGTGTGCATTGCGCCCACCCGCTTTTTGGTGCACGAGAGCATCAAGAAAGAATTTGCCGCTGAGATGGTCAAGTACACGCAGGGCCTCAAAGTGGGCAATGGTGCTGCAGAGGGCACCACCATGGGTCCCCTGGCCAACCCACGCCGCGTGACCGCCATGGCCGACTTCACCGCCGACGCGATCCAACAAGGCGCGACCCTGGCTTTGGGTGGCGAGCGCATGGGCAGCGAAGGCAACTTCTGGCAACCCACTATTCTGACTGACGTGCCTTTGCACGCCAAGGTGTTCAATGACGAGCCCTTTGGCCCGATGGCCGCCATCCGCAGCTTCAACACCCTGGACGAAGCCATCGCCGAGGCCAATCGCTTGGCCTTTGGCCTGGCAGGATATGCCTTCACCCGCTCTCTGAAAAACGCCGACATCCTGGCGCGCCGCGTCGAAGTGGGCATGTTGTGGATGAACATGCCCGCCCTGCCCTCCGCCGAAATGCCCTTCGGTGGCATCAAGGATTCGGGCTACGGCTCCGAAGGCGGGCCTGAGGCCATGGACGCTTATTT
>CANNNH010000342.1 GCA_947505915.1 Comamonadaceae bacterium | reverse complement strand
GTTGCCAGCCGCGGGCACTTCGATCAGTCTTGGTCCCGTCATCCGCGCTGCAAACCACTTGCCGCGCCTCAGTTGGGGTAGATACTTTGCTTGAAAATCAAGCGAAGCCGCAGATTATGTCACAGTTTTTCCCTTGCCGTCAATTTATTTATGGGGGACTGGCCACACACCGCCCTGAACCCCGGCCCGGGGCCCGGTTTTGTAGCATCCCATGGATGACAATGTTGAGCCGGCCCCAGCGCCCCAAGGCCCTTGGCCCCAGCGGCGATCCAGGACCCTATCCTTATTAAGATACTGCTTTGAACAGGCACCCCATGACAAGCACCACCCCCCTGGCCACCGATTTGCTGGTTTTCATTGGCGGGGGCAACATGGCCAGTGCGATTTTGGGCGGTTTGTTGCGCCAAGGCCACCCCCCACAGCAAATTTGTGTGGTCGACCCCGACGCCGCCATCCGGCAATCTTTGCACCAGACCCTGGGCGTGACCGTGTTGGCCGCGCCCGACGCCACATTGGGCGCAGCCACCCACATCATTTGGGCCATCAAACCCCAGCATTTCAAAACCGCAGCGTCACAAGCCAGCCCCTTCACGGCCGGCGCTTTGCACCTGAGCGTGGCAGCAGGCATTCGCACCGACAGCCTGACCCAGTGGCTGGGCAGCGAGCGCATCGTGCGCGCCATGCCCAACACGCCCGCCTTGGTGGGTTTGGGGCAAACCGGCTTGTTTGCGCGCAGTGCTGTCACCCCAGCAGACCGCTTGTGGGTGCAACAGGTGCTGGGCTCCACGGGCGCTTGCATGTGGTTGGCGCAAGAGTCGCAACTCGATGCGGTCACCGCCTTGTCAGGCTCGGGACCTGCCTATGTGTTTTACTTTATGGAGGCAATGGCGCGCGCCGGGCAGTCCATGGGCTTGAGTGCTGAACAGTCGCAGCAACTGGCCATTGGCACATTTGTCGGCGCGTCCGAACTGGCCCGCGCCAGCGCCGATCCCCCCGCCGTGTTGCGCGAGCGCGTCACCTCCAAGGGCGGCACCACCCATGCGGCCTTGAGCGCTTTGGAGCACGACCAGGTGGCCCAAGCTTTTGAGCGCGCCATGCAAGCCGCGTGCGCGCGCGCCAAAACCTTGGGCGATGAATTTGGCCGTTGAGCCACGCGTGCGAGAATCAATCTACTTTTTTAACCAAGGGATCCAACTATGAAAAAACCCCTCTTGACACTGGCCAGCGCCATTTTGTTGACCCTGCCCAGCCTGAACTGGGCCCAACAAGCCGCCCCGGCTGCGCCCGCAGCCCCGGCCCTCTCGCCAGCGCCTGCTGTGGCACCGGCCAGCGCCTCCCCCAACAACCCCAGTGCTGCGCCCAAAGCCGAAAAGAAAAGCAAAAAGCCAAAGAAGAAAAAAGCCAAAAAAGCCAAAGCTTCTTGATCAAAGCCCCCTCTGGGGGCTTTTTGCATATTGCAGGGGCCCGCGCCAAGTTCTATGGGGCCAACGCAAAGCCCAGGGCCAAGCCCGCAAACAAGGTGGCAGCCATCCAATGGTTGAGGCGAAAAGCCTTGAAACAGTCCTCGCGCTCGCGCCGGCGAATCAGCCGGTAATGCCAAGCGGCCTGGGCCAGCGCCGCGCACCAAAAAGCCATCCACACGGGGTGCAGGTTTAAGGACGCCAACCAACCCCCCCACGACAACAGGTAAACCGCATAAAAGCCCATGACCATGGGCACATCCCGCTCGCCCAAGGTGATCGCCGAGGTTTTCATGCCAATGCGCAAATCGTCATCGCGGTCGACCATGGCGTATTCGGTGTCGTAGGCCAAAACCCAAAACAAATTGCTCAGCAACAAGCCCCAGGCCATCGGGGGCACCGCATGCCACACGCCCGACAGCGTCAGCTCTCCACCACGCACAGCCGCAAATGCCATGGGAATGCCAAAACTGAAGGCCACCCCCAGCACCGCTTGGGGCATGGACACAAAGCGTTTGGCATAGGGGTAGATGAGGGTAACGGCCAAAGCCACAAACGACCACGCCACTGTCACTGCGTTGGTGGTGAGCACCAAACCAAAGGCACACAGGGCCAGCACAGCCCCCACCACCAAAGCTTCGCGCACCGACACTGCGCCCCGGGTCACCGGGCGCTGGGCGGTGCGTTTGACATGCTTGTCAAAGTCGCGGTCCGCCACATCATTCACGCAGCAACCCGCGCTGCGCATGAGCACCGTACCCGCCACAAACACGGCCAGCAAATGCCACCCGGGCCATCCCCCTGCGGCAATCCACAGGGCAGACAAGGACGGCCACAGCAACAACAGCCAACCCGCCGGGCGGTTGAAGCGAATCAGGGCCAAGTAGAGCGCCAGTTTCGTGGGTGGGCGCGGCGGTTCAAGCGGTGCGGCGTCGTTCATGGCGAGGGCAATCAGCCTCAGGTAAGTCGTTGAACACCCGGCAAATCGCTGGCGTAAATGGCGTTGCGCAGCGCTGCAATGGCTTCATAACGGGTGAAGCTGCGCCGCCAGGCCAACACCACGCGCCGGGTCGGCGGCGCGTCGTCGCCATCCACCACAGGCAGGTAGCGGACATAACTGTCGGCGCTTTTTTTGCGCTTGGCCACGGCTTGCAACGCCTCTTTGGGAACGCTCAATCGAGGCACCAAGGTCACACCCATCCCGGCGGCCACCATGTGTTTGATGGTCTCCAAGGACGAGCCCTCAAAACTTTTGCGAATGCCCTCGGCCTGGCTGGAAAACCGCGCAAATTCGGGGCACACCTCGAGCACATGGTCGCGGAAACAATGGCCGTTGCCCAGCAACAGCATGGTCTCCGACTTCAAGGCCTGCGCCGTGATGGAAGTTTGTTGCGCCAAGGGGTGGTTGCTAGGCACGGCGGCCATGAAAGGTTCGTCGTACAAAGGTGCCACCGCCAAACCTGCATCCGGAAAAGGCTCGGCCATGATGGCGCAGTCAATGTCCCCGGTGCGCAACATCTCCAGCAACTTCACCGTGAAGTTTTCTTGCAGCATGAGCGGCATTTGCGGCGACATCTCAATCGTGTGCCGCACCAACTCGGGCAGCAAATACGGGGCGATGGTGTAAATGACGCCCAGCTTCAATGCCCCAGACAGGGGGTCTTTGCCGCGCTTGGCAATTTCTTTGATTTGTGCTGCCTGCTCCAACACACTTTGGGACTGGCGCACGATTTCTTCGCCCAGGGGGGTCACGCTCACTTCATTGGCGTTGCGCTCGAAAATTTTCACTTCCAG
>CANNNH010000341.1 GCA_947505915.1 Comamonadaceae bacterium | reverse complement strand
CTTGGGCATCTTGAAGTAGTACTCCACCGCTTGCAGGGTTTCGTGGTCGCGGTACAGGCCGATGTGGCCCACGCGCGCGCCGGGCACCACGCTCAGCATGCCGTCCAAAATGCCGTTGCCCGCGCGCAATATCGACACAAACACCAGCTTCTTGCCGTCGATCATCTTGGCTTGCATCACTTCCAGCGGTGTTTCAATTTGCACGTCCTGGGTTGCCATATCGCGCGTCACTTCATAGGCCATCAGGCTGCTCAGTTCGTTGAGCAGGCTACGAAAGCTGTTGGTGCTGGCCTCTTTTTTGCGCATCAGCGTGAGCTTGTGCTGCACCAGCGGGTGGTCGATCAGGTGCACATGGGAGCGGGCGGCGGGGGAGATGGCAACAATAGTCATGGCTTGGTGGTGGGTAAGAGTGAAGGGGTATGCCCCTGACGGGTCAAACTCTAACCGATGTGTCGTGGCTGCCAGCCCAGAAGCCCGGGGCACCAAGCAGCGCAGGGCAGCTTTCAGGCCAGCGACCGTGCTTGCCCGGCCGATTCAGTCGGCCTTGGCCTCGGCGCGGCTTTGGCGCAACTGCCACAGGATATGCCCGAGCAGCGCAAAAAACACCACCGCGCCGCCGATCAGCGTGCGCTGGCTGGGGATTTCGTTGTGGATGAGCCAAACCCATAGCGGGCCCAGCACCGGCTCGGCAATGCCGATGAGTGCGGCAATCGCCGAGGGTAGCAGTGGCGCACCAGTCACAAAAAACGCCATGCCCAGGCCCAGGTTGAATGCGCCGAACATAAACAACAGCCCCAGGTCTGCCGGGCTGACCGCAAAGGCCGGTGTCATCACCGCTGCCACGCACGTCGCCATCAAAGTGCCGGTGCACACGGCGGGCATCATTTGGACTTCGGCATGGCGGCGGGTGATGACGGTCGCAGCCGAAAACGCCAGCGCAATCAGCACCGCCAGACCATCTCCAATCGGCGAGACCGTGCCGCCCAGGGATTCGGAGACCATGATGCCCACACCGGTAATCACTGCCGCAATCGCAACCCAGGTGTTCAAGGGCACGCGTTCACCGAAGAGCAAAAAAGCCATCAGCGCAGCAATCAGCGGCACGCCGGCCTGGATGAGCAAAATATTAGCTACCGTGGTGTAAGACAGCGCCACCACAAAACAGGTGGAGGCCAGCGCAAAACACGCCCCCACTCCTACACCGGCCCAGCCCATGGCGCGAAACAGTTGCAGCGTGCCACGCAGGCCCTGGCGGTGCAGCATGAACCAGAGCAAAAACACCGAGGCAAAGAAAGCGCGCCAGAAAACAATCGTCCAGCTCTCGCTCACGCTCAGGTAGCGTGCAATGGTGCCGCCAAAGCTCCACGCCGTGGCCGAGCCCAGTACCAGCAGCGCGCCGCGCCGGTCAAAGGCCGCTGTTTGCATGGCTTAGCTTGCGCCCAGGCGTTGGATCAGTTCGACCTTGTAGCCGTCGGGGTCCGTCACAAAGGCGATATGCGTGGTACCACCTTTGACCGGGCCGGGTGCGCGCGTCACGTTGCCGCCTGCTGTTTTGATCTGCTCGCAAGCGGCATAAATGTCGCTCATGCCCAGGGCCACATGCCCGTACGCGCTGCCCATGTCATAGGACTCTACGCCCCAGTTGTAGGTCAGCTCCAGCTCGGCATGGTCCGGGTTGCTGCCGTAGCCCAGAAAGGCCAGGGTGTATTTGTATTCTGGGTTTTCCGAAGTGCGCAAGAGCTTCATGCCCAGCACCTGGGTGTAAAAATCGATAGATCGCTGGAGATTGCCAACGCGCAACATCGTGTGGAGGATTCGCATGTCGGCCATTGTGCCTCAGCGCTCGCCCATAATGGTTTGCCCCTGGCGACGCCCCCTGCTCTGTGCCGACACGGCCCCACCCGAACCGAGGAATATGAATGTCTGTTTTTACCCGTGTGGTTTTGTTTACCGATGGCGATGGCCGGGCGCGTTTTCGCGAAGAGCCCTTGCCCCTGGGGCAGGGCACGCCCCAATCCATGCTGTCCGAATTATTTGCCAGCGCTGGCTACCAGCTGCGCCACAGCCCGGTGGGCTTTCGCAGCAGTTTTCATTGCACCACGCACCCGCAATGGGTGTTTATTCTGGGTGGGCAGATGGA
This sequence comes from Comamonadaceae bacterium, assembly GCA_947505915.1. The sequence continues at coordinate 1,114 of CANNNH010000341.1, read as the reverse complement.
GATCGGCCTGCAAGGCGGCGCCTCGCGGGTGTTTGGGCCGGGGGCGCATTTTTTCAGCGCCGACCTGCTACCCGTGGGCGCAATTTTTGACCCGCAGGTGCACGGCCACTGGAGCCGCCAGGTCGGAGAAGACCCGCTGGTGACTTTGTTTGTGCGGGCCACCTAAGTTTGATTATTTAGCGCGCAGGCCCACGGTTACCTCCGGGCCCGCCACGGCCACGCTGGCCACCGCCAAAGCCACCACCGCCGCCGCCGCCCGCCGGGCGCTTGCCCTGGTAGCCGCCGCCACCGCCACCGCCGCCACGCCGTGCGCCACGCTCGGCCATCATGTCCACACTGGTGCGCATCGGGTCGGGTTGGCCGCCGGGCGCGCGCGGCACACGCGGTTCGCTGGGGAAATTCTTCATGGTCGGGTTGGCCAGCGGGTTACGGTTCTGGTGCGCACGCGCATCATGGGAGCGGGGGGGCTGGTCTTCATGGGCCATAGGGCCGTCGTCGTCACGTGGGAATCCGGCATCGCGGGGGAAGCCAGGATCTCGCGGGTAGCCGGGGTCACGCGGCGGACGGTGCGGCCCGTTGCGGCTTGCACCTTGGCGCGGCGAGCCGTTGCGCGAGCCATTGCCTGGGCCATTTCCGGGTCCATTACCTGGACCGTTACGCGGCCCCCGCGGACCGGCGCCGGGGCCACCGGTGCTTTTCTTTTCGCGCACACGCTGCAGCATTTCGGTGCGGGCCGCTTTTGCCGCCGCTTGCATCACATCGCGGCTGGGTGGTTTACCCGCGCCGCCCCAAATGGTTTGGCGGCCCATGGCGATGGGCTCGGCACGCTCATCGGCCTCAGGTTCAAAACCGGGTATGACTTGCACTTCCAGGTGTTGCTTGGTAAAGCGCTCGATGTCCTGCATAAAGCCCTCTTCGTCCATGCAGACCAAGTTGATGGCCGTGCCATCGGCGCCGGCGCGGCCGGTGCGGCCGATGCGGTGCACATAGTCTTCGCAGACGTTGGGGATTTCATAGTTCACCACATGCGGTAACTCATCAATGTCGATACCGCGCGCAGCAATGTCGGTGGCTACCAGCGCGCGCACATCGCCGCTCTTAAAGCCGGCCAACG
>CANNNH010000340.1 GCA_947505915.1 Comamonadaceae bacterium | reverse complement strand
TTGCTGGTGTTTTTGACCGATATCCATTCGCTGGGACTTGAAAAAGCTCAGGGCTTGTACTTGACCGAAACTTTTTACTGGGACTTGAACGACCAAACCCGTGCTTGGTCCAAGCGATTTGCCGCACTTCACGGTGGTAAATATCCCTCTATGGACCAAGCCGGTGTGTATGCGGGTATCTTGCATTACTTGAAAGCCATTGACGCAGGCAAAAACGATGATGGCACCAAGGTTGCACAGAAGATGAAAGACTTGCCCACCGATGACGTCTTGTTTGGCAAAGGCAGCATTCGCAAAGATGGCCGTAAATTGCACCCCGCGTATTTGTTTGAAGTGAAAAAACCTTCCGAATCTAAAGGCCCTTACGACTACTACAAATTGCTGGCAACCATTCCAGCGGACCAAGCGTTTAGGCCGTTGAACGAAGGCGATTGCCCTCTGGTGAAGAACTAATTTCAGCATGGAACTGTTTGGCATTCCCTCGCAAGCGCTGTTTGGTCAGCTGTTGATCGGTTTGATCAACGGCTCGTTCTATGCCTTGCTGTCGTTGGGATTGGCCGTGATTTTTGGTTTACTGAACATCATCAATTTCACCCATGGTGCGCAGTACATGATGGGTGCCTTTGTGGCCTATCTGTCCCTGCAATGGTTTGGCTTGAACTATTGGCTTGCCTTGCTCATTGCCCCTGTGGTGGTGGGTGCCACAGGTGTGCTGATAGAGCGAACCATGTTGGTTCGTTTGTACAAGCTAGATCACCTGTACGGTTTGTTATTGACCTTTGGTTTGGCGCTTATTTTTCAAGGTTTGTTCCGTAACGCCTATGGGGCATCTGGTATGCCCTATGCCGTGCCTGAGATGTTCCAAGGGGCGGTAGATTTGGGCTTTATGTTTTTGCCCAAATACCGAGCGTGGGTCATCGTTGCTTCTGTTTTGATTTGCTTCTCGACATGGTTTGTGATTGAGCGCACCAAGCTTGGCGCGTACCTAAGGGCGGCGACAGAAAACCCGTCATTGGTTCAAGCCTTTGGCATCAATGTGCCGCGCATGATTACCTTGACCTATGGTTTTGGTGTGGGTTTGGCGGCCTTGGCAGGTGTCATGGCAGCCCCCATTTACCAAGTCAGTCCGATGATGGGGGCTGACATCATCATTGTGGTGTTCGCGGTAGTGGTGATTGGCGGCATGGGTTCCATCATGGGTGCCATCTTGTCTGGCTTTGGCCTTGGCCTGATTGAAGGTTTGACCAAAGTGGTTTACCCAGAGGCTTCCAACACTGTGATTTTTGTCATCATGGCGATGGTGTTGCTCATCAAACCTGCTGGTCTGTTTGGAACTGAGAAGTGATGCCATGAACAACCCCGTGTTTAACAGCCAAGACCTTCGCCACCAGTGGGTAGCGGCAGGTTTGATGGTGGCGTTCTTCGCTATCGCACCTTATTTTGTTTACCCCGTATTTTTGATGAAGGTGATGTGCTTCGCACTGTTTGCATGTGCCTTCAATTTGTTGCTGGGTTTTGGTGGCTTGCTGTCTTTTGGTCACGCCATGTTTTTTGGCACCTCGGGCTATGCAGCAGCCCACGCCGCCAAGGTCTGGGGTTTGACCCCAGAACTCAGTGTGCTGTTCGCCACGCTGTGTGCCACGGTGTTGGCCTGGGTGGTAGGTTTGCTGGCCATTCGCCGCCAAGGCATTTACTTTGCCATGATTACTTTGGCTTTGTCGCAAATGGTGTTTTTTGTCTATTTGCAAACGCCTTTCACAGGTGGCGAAGACGGTATCCAAGGGGTACCGCACGGTCATTTATTTGGACTCATCGATTTGAACAACGAAGCGGCCATGTATGTTTTTGTGATGGCTATTTTTCTCTTGGGCTTTGGCCTGGTTTGGCGAATTGTCCATTCACCTTTTGGTCAAGTGCTCAAAGCCATTCGTGAAAACGAGCAGCGTGCCTTGTCATTGGGCTATGACACCGACAGGTTCAAGTTGATTGCTTTTATCTTGTCGGGAACTGTGGCTGGCATGGCTGGCGGCACCAAGGCCTTGGTGTTTCAGTTGGCCTCACTCACCGATGTTCACTGGACCATGTCCGGCGAAGTCGTGCTAATGACCTTGGTCGGTGGTTTGGGAACATTGTTTGGCCCTGTGATCGGGGCGGCGGTCATTGTCACCATGCAAAACTACTTGGCCCAACTGGGCTCTTGGGTCACCGTGGTGCAAGGCCTGGTGTTCGTGGTTTGCGTCATGTTGTTTCGCAAAGGCGTGATTGGCGAGATTGCCAACCTGCTTAAAAAGCCTTTGTAGAACTACTCAATAGCGGTTGTAAATTTCCAGTGCTTTAAGCATGGATTTTTCTTTTTCAATGATGGGAATCATCTTGGATTCTTTGTCATCGTACTGTTTAAGCAAGGCAATGATTTTTTCTGCATGAGCAGCAGGCACCACCACCACGCCGTCAGTGTCGCCCACGATGTAGTCCCCTGGGTTGACCATCACATCGCCACATTTCACAGGCACCTGTTTTTCTGCGCCGACCATTCTGCCCACAGAGGTGGCGGGTGTGATTCTGCGTGACCACACGGGGAAACCCATACGCTTTAATTCCGCCACATCACGTACCGCGCCGTCAATGACTGCCCCAGCCAATTTGCGCACCTTGGCGGTGGTCCCCATCAAATTACCCATGGCTGCAATGTCTATGCCGTCTTGCATCACATACACCAGCACAGAACCTTCAGGTGCTTGATCCAAAATTTCTAAAGCGGAATTCGGGTACTTACGGCTATCGTTTTTAAGCACAGGGCGCAGCAAGGCTGTGACGGCACGACCGACCACCCGTGCCTCGAAGATGGGCTTCATGTCGGCAGACATCCAACCTCTGGCACCTGTGGCCTCTTCGATGGCATCTGCAATATTGCCCGTACTGTTTTCTGGCAATGACAGTGCTTTGATGATGTCTGCTTCAGACATCGCTGCAAATGCAGGTGACAAGTTAAGGCACAAGACCAAGCTGCAAAGTTGGAAAAAACGTTTCATGGGTTGTGTCTCCAGAAGGTGGTCAAAAAGCTTGGGCGATGGTACAAGATTTGCTAATTCAGGCCTATGTCTAACGTCATGCAGCCCCATTCACCAACGATTGCGCCTTCGCCACAGTGCCAGACCTGCCATTACCTGATGCCCTCTGAATCTTCACGCACAGGCTTGCGTTGCGGGTATCAGTATTTCAAAAGTCCTGTATTGATACGTAAGTTTTTGCAGATGAAGCATTT
>CANNNH010000339.1 GCA_947505915.1 Comamonadaceae bacterium | reverse complement strand
TCAGCGTCGGGGCTTCGAAACTCCACCAAGCGCGAGTTGACTCTGCTTTGCAACAAAAACTGGGTGTACTGTTCTACGCTGTCTTGGTCCATGCCGCCACCTGCATGGCGGCCATTTTGGTAGGCAAGGTACAGCTGGTAATGCTCGGGGGCATAAACCAATTTTGAAATTCGCGACTGCAAATCCTCGTGCTGCTTTAAAGCTCGGCGCTGACTGCGTGTAGGCTTGAAATCATTGACCTTGACGCGCAAAGGCACGCAGGCACGGCAACCATCGCAATAAGGGCGGTAGGTGAACATGCCGCTGCGGCGAAAGCCTTTGGCAACCAATTCAGAATAGGTATCGTTGTGGATCAGGTGGCTGGGGGTGGCCACCTGCGACCTGGCCTGTCGATCGGGTAAGTAGCTGCAAGGGTAGGGCGCTGTTGCATAAAACTGCAACGATTGAAGCGGCAAATCCTTGAGGTGGGTCACGGCGAAACGATAGGAGTTGAAAGTACATCCCAGTATAAAGGGTCGAAATGCCAAGGCAATGGGGGGAGCGCTTGTGCAAGCAGGATATGGTCAAGGAACTCACGTCTGGGCATCTCGCCTCCTCCCATTAAAGCCAAGTGGGGGGTATTTTGTTGGCAGTCCACCATGCTCACATGGTTCGTTTTGCAAAAAGCCACCAACGCGGCCAAAGCGATTTTGGAGCCATTGGGTACCAAGCTGAACATGGATTCTCCAAATACGGCATGTCCTATGCTGACGCAGTAAAGCCCACCACATAGTTGCCCATCAATCCAAGTCTCTATGCTGTGGGCAAAACCAGCGGTATGCAAGGCCTTGTAAGCGCTGACCATGTCGGCCACGATCCATGTGCCGTTTTGTCCAGGGCGAGGCGCATTGGCGCAATGCTCTATCACCTTATCAAAAGCAGTATCGATGCGGATTTCCCAGTTTTTATGCAGCTTCATCCATTGCCGCAGAGAGCGGTGGAAGCGGAAATGCGCAACCTGCAAGACCATTCGTGGGTCAGGGCTCCACCACAGCACGGGCTGCCCCTCGCTAAACCAAGGAAAGCAGCCTTTGCTGTAAGCTTCCCGAAGACGTTCCACAGAGAGTCCGCCGCCTGCAGCGAGTAAGCCCTCCACACCATGAGAGCCATCCCAGGCCGTCGAGGGGTCTGGCAGCGGATCATTGGCCCCAAGATAAATCAAGGGTGGCTGTATGGGTGGCAGTGGCATGGGTGCAGGGAAAAGACAGGTTTCACAGGAGAAGATACACCATGAACGATTGGGTTTTAAGGGAATCGCCCTCAGTCGGCGTGACGCGTTTGGTGCTCAACCGTCCCGATAGCTTCAATGCGCTCTCAATCGAGATGCTCAGCGCCTTGGACGACGCTCTACAAACTGTGGCGCAAGATGCATCTTGTCGGGTGGTGGTGATTGCTGCAGGGGGCCGCGCCTTCAGCGCCGGACACGATTTGCGAGAAATGCGCACCCACCCTGACCACGATTTCTACTCCCAATTGTTTGCACAATGCAGCCGCATGATGGTGCGTATTCAAACGCTGCCTCAGCCCGTGATTGCCGAAGTACAGGGCATTGCCACTGCGGCGGGATGCCAGTTGGTCAGCATGTGTGATCTGGCCATAGCGAGCCAAGAAGCTAAGTTTGCGGTGTCGGGCATCAACTATGGTTTGTTTTGTTCCACCCCTAGCGTGGGATTGAGCCGCAATATGCACCGCAAGCAGGCCATGGAAATGCTTTTAACCGGCGACTTTATCGATGCAGATACCGCCAAAGAGCGCGGTTTGATCAACCAAGTGGTGCAAGCCGATGAATTGGCTGAGGCGGTTTTACAGTTGTGCCTCAAGATCGCAGCCAAACCTGAACCTGCAGTTCGTTTGGGTAAAGCCTTGTTCTACCGACAGTTGGAGATGGGTTTGAGCGCGGCGTATCAGTTGGCGGGACAAACCATGGCTTGCAACATGATGGAAGACAGCGCTCAAGAAGGCTTTCAAGCTTTTTTGGACAAGCGAAAACCTAATTGGTCTGCTGGTTAAAAAACCTCAGCTTGTTCAGTGTGGATTTTCAAAGAACACAATATTTGAAAAGCTACTGAATTCGAAATAGACACGTTTTTCGCTAGGGTCGACTTGCATATTCAGGTTTTCGTCTAAAACCCCATACCCGTAGCGGTAATCACGGGCTTTACCGTCATCTGTTCCCGAAGCCGTTGTGAGCTTGTCCACCTTCATGAAGCGGCGTACCAATTTATCACCAGCATAAACTTCAAGTACGCCATCGGTGCCTGTCCAGTTTTGGATTCCACGGCCAATTTTGTTTTGTTGCTCTTGGGTACAAGCGCTCAGCAATAAAGCCCCCATGAGGGCCATGGCCAAGCGGGTGCGGGTCAAAGCGGAAAAATCGAGGTGTATTTTCATGGACAGGCCTTATTTTTTCACGATCAGCTGTTGAATGCTCTGGATTTGCTTTTTAAAAATCTTATCGGCATCGTCATAAATTTTCTGGCACAAATCAGACACATCACTGCTTTCGGTTTCTTTGCGAAGCAACAGAGCCGTGCCTTTCTTCAAATCTTGGTAAGACATAGGAATCGTTTGTCCCGAAGGCAGTTGCAGGGTATCGATGTTTTGGAAATAGCCTTTGAATTGGTTGGCAATGCCTTCACGCTGACCAGGGCGGGAGAGGAAGTCCTTGGGGATGGCATTCAAGAATTGGTCTAGATCGAAATCGGGGTAAGCCTTGCCTTTGCAAATGGGGTCGGCGTCGATTTGTTTTTTATAGCCAAAAGCGGTGATGACGCCAAAAGTGGCTTGGTAAATCCGGTCGTCGTTGCTGAGTTCTGCGGCCTGCAGTGCCGTGCCAAACGACAAAATTAGGGAGGCGATCGTCAGTTGTTTTGCGATGAAGTTGTTTTTCATTTTGTGTCTGTGGTGGTGACTGTGGTGGGTTTCTTTTCCCAAAAAACAGCTTTATCAGGAAAAATCCAACGGATACCGCCGCGTGGTTCGGTGACATCGCCTTTGAAGCGGGGAATCAGTTGAAGGGTTGTGTGCGCCACGGTTTGACCCGCGGCAAAACCTTCGTTGATACCGATATTGAAGGCTTGAGGGCTTAGCTCTGTTTTGAGCACGTTTTTGGCACGCATCATCATGAAAGTCAGGTCTTCGCGCTCTTGGTCGGTGAGATCGAAATAGGATTCCACATGACGGCGCGGGATGATCAGGGTGTGGCCAGGCGATACAGGAAAGACATCGCG
>CANNNH010000338.1 GCA_947505915.1 Comamonadaceae bacterium | reverse complement strand
GATACAGCGCAGCTGCTTTTTGCCCCGTCGGCGAGAGCCACCAGGCCCGCCGGCTCCAACGTTTATGCCGACTGGACCGAACTTCAGTCCCACCTGCTCGATGTTAATCACGCCGCGACCGACAATCTGGCCACCAGGATCCAACCCGCCTCGCTCGCTCGCCTGCTCGATCGCTTTTTTGGTGAGAAGCCACACACGCTGGAGCCCCTCGCCGGCGGCGCCAATAATCGCGTGCACCGCGCCCGTACCGCCAGCGGTCACGATTACATCGTGAAGCAATACTTCACGCCGGCCAACGACACCGGCGACCGTTTCCTTTCCGAGCATGCCTTCTATACGTTCGCGTGGGACACCGCCCTCGTCCGTTGCATCCCGGAACCGCTCGCCTGGGACAAGACTGATCGTCTGGGCGCTTTTGCCCTGATCGAAGGAAACCGCCTGGAACACGCCACGGTCGACGACGTGAACGCCGCACTCGACTTCTTCACTCAACTCAATCACGCCCGCACCCACGCCGACGCCATCCGCCCGGCCGCTGAGACCTGCCACACCTTGACCGAGCACATCGCAACGGTGCAGCGCCGCCTGGATCGTCTCAAAGAAATATCCGGCACTGATCCAATTGACGCTGCCGCCCGGACCTTCGTGAGTGAAGAACTTTTTCCCGCCTGGAAGAACGTGCTACACCACCCCGCCCTTAAAGCCGCCCTCGCCGATAATAACGCGGACGCTACACTTATGCCCCGCTGCATCTCGCCCTCCGACTTCGGGTTTCACAACACGCTGCGCCGCACCAATGGCTCGCTGGTGTTTTTTGATTTTGAATACGCCGGCTGGGACGACCCGGCCAAACTCGTCTGCGATTTCTTCTGCCAGCCCGCCATTCCCGCTCCGGTCGAATGCTACGATCATTTTGTCGGTCGCGTCGCCACAGCCCTCGGTTGCGCCTCGCCCACCGTGCTCGCTGCGCGTTGCCGCCTGCTGCTCCCTGTTTACCAACTCAAGTGGTGCACGATCATGCTGAATGAATTTCTCCCTGCCGGCAGCAACCGTCGCCGCTTCGCCGGCACCGCCGACATCGTCGCGCGCAAAACCACACAGCTCGCAAAGACAGCTGCCGCCCTCCACTCACCGTTCGCACTGGCTTCCTGACTCCCATGGGCACTCTTCGCAACTTCGTCACCCCGCTTCATCAGGCGACCGCTCGCAAATACATCGAGCGGATGTGCGATGACAAGGTGACGTGCATGCTCAAGGCCAAGGAATACGGCACGGACTATTGGGACGGCGACCGCCGTTACGGTTATGGCGGCTACAAGTATCTCGCCGGCCGCTGGGCTTCGGTTGCACAGGCGCTCATCACCACCTATGGACTCAAGATCGGTTCACGCGTCCTCGATATCGGCTGTGGCAAAGGATTTCTTCTCTACGAAATGCAGCGCCTCCAACGCGGACTAGAATTGGTCGGCTTGGACATCTCCCAACCCGGACTCGATGGCCGCCACCCTGAATTGAAAGCTGACCTCCGCATTCACGATGCACGGAAGCCGCTCCCGTTCTCCGACCAACACTTCGATTTGGTGATCACATTAAACACCCTGCACAACCTTCGGCTCCCAGAGCTTCAGGTCGCACTCGGCGAGATGAACCGCGTTGGTCGCCAAGGTTATTTGCTCCTCGAGAGCTACCGCTCGGAACAGGAACTTTTCAACCTCCAGTGCTGGGCCCTCACCTGTGAATCATTTTTCGATACTGACGAATGGCTCTGGCTCTACCGGCACTTTGGTTACCAAGGTGACTTCGAGTTCATCTATTTTTAAGCCATGAGAAATCTGACCTGCCGTTGTTGTGCCGGGGCACTCGAAGTCCTACTGGACCTCGGGCTGCAGCCCGTCTGCAGCCACTTCAAAAGTCAGGCCGGTGAGTTGTCGACCCACCATCCGCTGGCACTCGCTCAATGCAGCCGATGCGGCCAGTTGCAAATTGAGGACCCAGCCCCGGTTGCGCTGCTGCGTTCCCCTCATGCCTGGGTGAGTTACATCGAGCCAGAAGGGCATTTGGATCAGTTGGTGGACGAACTATGCGCCTTGCCCAACGCCGATCCGCAATGGCGCGTCGGCGGAGTGACCTACAAAGACCAGTCCACCCTCGAACGGCTGCGGCAGCGCGGATGGAACAATCTGTGGCAACTCGATCTTGCCACGGATTTGGAAATCAGCGACGGATCGACGGATCTGGCCGTTATTCAGGAACGTCTGACGCCCGAGCGGGCGCGTCGTGCGGCGGCTAAATACAGTCGCTGCGACATTTTGCTCGTCCGCCACATCCTGGAACACACGTACGCGCCACGGGAATTCCTCGCTGCCCTGAAGGAACTCGTGACCCCAAACGGAATCATCGTTTTTGAGTGCCCCGATTCCCAGCAGGCTTTCCTTCAGCGTGAATACACAGTCCTCTGGGAGGAACACTTATGGTATTTCACCCCGGAACTCTTCGCCCGGTTTTTCAGAGTTTTCGGCCTGCAGCCGTTGCGGGTATGCATCTACCCTTACTCGGTGGAAAACTCCCTAGTGGCGTTCGTATCGCCGCACGCAACGGCGGATACCCCGGGCTTGCCATCGCCGGCATTGCTGGCCGATGAACGCCGGCAGATGACGCGATACGCCGGCCAATTTAACGTCCAGAAAATTGCTTGGCAGTCATGGGTGCAGCAATCGGCGGGCCGCGTGACGGCTTTCGGTGCCGGCCACTCAATGTGCGCCTTTATCAATTTCTTCCAATTAAAAGACAATATCAGGTTTATTGCTGACGATAACCCAAAAAAAATCGGACACTTTCTACCGGGTAATGGACGACCAATTCGCCCGTCAAAACTCCTGCAGGACGGCGGCATCGACCACTGCCTGATGGGCCTGAGCCCTGAGAGCGAAACTAAAGTGCTGGTGCACCAGGCACCGGCGCAAAGTGCCGGCGTCCATTTCGTGAGCATCTTCACCTCGAGCCCTCATGCTGCTCCGGCCGTGAAGCTCGCCACCGCCACGGCCCAGGACGTTCTAACGCTGAATGCCGCGTTGCCGCTGTTAGACGACGCAGCCGTTATTCGGCTGCGCAATGAGGTGCGCCAAAGCCCAAAGCTGAGGTGTCGTTTTTGCGCCCACCCTTCATCCGCCGAATATTTGCACGAGATGCTGATCTGTCTACATGCCAACAGCTATGTTCGCCCGCACCGGCACCATGGCAAAACCGAGTCTATCCATGTTGTGACGGGAT
>CANNNH010000337.1 GCA_947505915.1 Comamonadaceae bacterium | reverse complement strand
TTGGTCAGCAAGGTCAAGCACAAGGCCTATCCCACCCACGAATGGGCGGGTGCGGTGTGGGCCTACATGGGCCCGCCGGAGACCATGACGCCTTTTGTGCCCCCGCGTTGGGCGCCCACCGACGAGGTGCAGGTGTCCATCGCCAAAATCATCATCCCGGCCAACTGGGCGCAAATTTTGGAAGGCCAAATCGATTCGGCGCACAGCTCCAGCTTGCACTCGTCGGACATGGTGCCCGCCCGTGTGAACGGCGCCAAGGCCAACAACGAAAACTGGTTGCGCCCCTCCACCGACAAAGCCCCGCGCATGCAAGTCGAGGTCAATGGCTATGGCTTTCGCTATGCGGCGCTGCGCCGACCGATTCAAAATGCCGCCACCCACGAATACGTGCGCACCACGGTGTTTGTGGCCCCGGCAGCGGCCTTGATCCCGCCCAACGACCAATACAACGTGGCCAACTTCAACACCCCGATTGACGATCACCACACGGCGTTTCACTTCATCGCCTGGGGCGACCCGCAGACCACGCCCGACACGGCGGCATGGCGCAAGTTTTTGCACACCGAAGTGGGCGTGGACGTGGACGCGGCTTTCCACCCGGCGCGCCATGTGGGCAACCATTTCATGCAAGACCGCACCGCCATGAAGGCGGGCAACTTCACCGGCATCCCTGGCATTCCGAACCAAGATTTGGCGATGTGGGTGGGCATGGGTCCCATCGTTGACCGCGAGCACGACCGCTTGGGCGCGAGCGACATGGCCATCGTGGCCTTTCGGCGCCAAATGCTGGATGCGGTGAAGTCGTTCGCCAATGGGGGCACAGCCATTGGGGTGGGCGATTTGCAAATCCCCGAATCGGTGTGTTCATTCCAAGGGGTGATCCCCAAAACCATCGATTGGCGCGTTCATGAGGCCCAGGCCTTGGGCGTGGCCCCGCACGAGTTGGTCAGCTGAACGCACGCATCCCTTTCAACTTTTCACCCACTGTTTCAACACCATGCAACGCAGACACTTTTTGGCCGCAGCCTCATGCTTGGCTGTCGCCTCTCCCATGGCCTGGGCCCAGGCCTATCCCAACAAACCCATCAAGTTGGTGGTGCCCTTCCCACCGGGGGGCGGCGCCGACAACTTGGCGCGTGCGGTCGCACCCAAGCTGGGCGAATTTTTGGGTCAGGCCATCGTGATCGACAACAAACCCGGTGCCGGCGGCAACTTGGGAAGCGAGGGCGTGGCCCGCGCTGCGGCCGATGGCTACACCTTGCTCTACGGCACCAATGGCACGCACGGCACCAACCATGCGTTGTATGCCCGCACGGGTTTTGAGTTGCGCGACTTTGCCACCTTGGGGCGCGTGTCGTTCATCCCTGCGATGTTGGTGATCAATCCCAATTTGCCCGTGCAAACCGCCGCACAGTTGCTGACTTATTTGAAGGCCAACCCCGGCAAGGTGTCCTTTGCCTCGGCAGGAAATGGAACGACCTCGCACATGGCCGGTGAGTCGTTTCGCCGCATGGCCGATGTCGACATCCAGCACATCCCCTACAAAGGGGGCGGCCCCGCACTGACCGGATTACTGGCCGGGGACGTGCAAATGATGATCGACCTCACCGCCAATCTGTTGGCCCAAGTCCAGGCCGGCAAACTGCGCGCCCTGGCCGTGACCACGCGTCAGCGCGTGCGCGGCTTGGCCGATTTACCCACCTTGGAAGAGGTGGGCTTGAAGGGTTTTGACCTGGCCGCCTCGGACGGGCTGTATACCCCAGCGGGCACACCAGCGGCCGTGGTCGAGCGCATCAATGCCGCCTTGCAACGGGCCTTGGCCGACCCCGAGGTGATGGAGCGCTTGCGCGGGCGCGGCGCAGAGCCTGTGCTCAGCACACCGGCAGAGCACCAGGCACACATCAACCGTGAATTCCCCATGTGGGCGCGCTTGGTCAAAGAGACCGGCGCGCGGGTGGACTGATGGCCATGACCCCTGCCCAATTTGTTGGGGCACCCCCCCCGCTGCCGGGAAAAATCACCGCCACGCGCCAGCACTTTCAGGCCATGGACAATTTTTTCCAGGTGTTTGCGGTGCGCCCGGGCGAGCGTCTGCTCATGCTCACCGACCCCTTGCTCGACCCCGGCGTGGTGCAAGCGGTGCAGGGTTTGTGCCTGTCGCGCGGTGCCCATTTTGAGATGTACATGGCGCCCAACACCACCTTGCCGGCGGTGCCCGAAAGCGTCAAGCCTTTGATCGCAGGCGTGGATGTGGTGGTGTCGACTTGGTTTTGCTCGATCGAAGACCCGTTCAATGTGGCCCAGCGCAAAGCCGGTCAGCGCTGGATCAAGATCACTTACTTTCGCGACTTGGATTTGCTGCACACGCCGCATGCGGCCTTTCCCGTCGATTTGGTGGGCGAGATCATCCGTGCCACCGAGCGGCGTTTCCCCAAGGGGCGCGATTTTGCATTGCGCTTCACCGATGCGCGTGGTTCAGACCTGTGCATCCCCTACACCGCAGCGATGCGTGAAGCGATGTTTGCCGGCAACCGCTGGCGCGGCAAGATGAAAGCCGATGAGCCCGGTTGCTATGTGCACTACTTGCCCACCCATGGCCCCAATTTTTGGGACAGCACAGCCATGAAAAACGACGGCAACGCGGCCATCGCCATCGACGGCGTGCTCTATCCCCAAGGCGCGATTGGCTTTGACCAGGTGTTTGAAGAACCCATTGCGGTGGAGTTTCGCAACCGCTTTGTCACCGCAGTGCACGGCCACAGCACCGAAGCGGGTTTGCTGCGCGAGATGCTGATGGGGGGCAAACTCATCGAGGGCGGGGGCTGCGGCTTTAACCCACGCGCACCGCGAAACGTGATTTACCCGGCGGGCTCGAACTCACCGGGTGCGCTGCACTTTGGCATCGACCTGGCCCAGCCCAGCGACTGGATCCGCCGCCACATGCCCCACTGGGAAGAGCCGCCGGTGCACCAAGACCTGATCGTGCTCGACGCCACGGTGACCGCTGGCGAAGAAACCATCATCGACCAAGGTTTTTTGTGCGCCTTGCGCGACCCGCAAGTGGTGCTGGCCGCTGCGCGCTATGGCGACCCGGTGGCCTTGCTCGAAGCCCCCTGATTTTTTTAAGGAGACGGATATGGAATCGCTTTTTCACGCTCGGCGAACATGGATGCTTGGCTTGGTGGCGGGTGCCGCCCTGGCAGGTGCGGGCGCGGCCTGGGCCCAGGCCTATCCCAACAAGCCCATCAAATTCATCATCACCCACGCCGCTGGCGG
>CANNNH010000336.1 GCA_947505915.1 Comamonadaceae bacterium | reverse complement strand
TGCGGTTACAGGGCAGGTTGGTTGGTTGTTTCTGGCGAAAAGAAACCCGCGAAAGACTATATTGAAGGCCTCAATATGCTGTCATCCATGCGTTTATGCTCCAATGTCCCCGGTCAAAATGCCATTCAAACAGCCCTTGGTGGCTATCAAACAATCAATGATTTGATCAAGCCCGGTGGAAGGCTTCGCCGGCAAAGAGACTTGGCTTACGAGCTCATCACAGCCATTCCTGGTGTTACATGCGTCAAGCCCCAAGCTGCGTTGTATATGTTTCCAAAGCTTGATCCCAAGATGTACCCCATTAAGGATGATCAGCAATTCATTAATGAACTATTGCAAGAGACAAAAGTCTTGTTGGTACAAGGGACTGGATTTAACTGGTCTTCGACGGATCATTTCCGAATAGTTTTTTTACCTCATGAAGACGATCTTCGAATTGCAATAGCCCGTATAGCTAAATTTCTTGAGCAATATAGAAAGCACCCAACAGCATGAAGCCTGTGAATATTGGTCTTTTGGGTATTGGCACTGTAGGGCTAGGTACCTACCGTGTTCTTAACCGCAATCAAGAGGAAATTCAACGCAGAGCAGGACGCAATATTCGCATTTCAATGGTTGCGGATATCGACGTAGAAAGAGCTCGGTCTCTTGTCGGTGTTGATTGCGTCGTGGTGAATGATGGGCGACAAGTCATTGCCAACCCAGATATTGATATCGTTGTCGAGCTCATTGGCGGCTATGGCATTGCTTATGAATTGGTGATGGCGGCGATTGAGGCTGGCAAGCACGTGGTCACTGCTAACAAAGCTTTATTGGCAGTTCATGGAACAGAAATTTTTGCGGCAGCTCATCGTAAAGGTGTCATGGTCGCATTTGAGGCGTCTGTTGCAGGTGGCATACCTATCATCAAAGCTTTACGAGAGGGTTTGACCGCAAATCGAATAGAGTGGATTGCTGGCATCATTAACGGGACGACCAATTTCATACTATCCCAGATGAGGGAGAAAAATTGGTCCTTCCAGCAGGCACTGGAGATGGCCCAAAGCCTTGGTTACGCAGAAGCTGACCCCACTTTTGATATTCAAGGCATTGATGCAGCTCACAAGGCCTCCATCATGGCGGCTATCGCATTTGGCGTTCGGATGCCATTCAAAAGTGCATATGTTGAAGGCATAACGCAGCTTCAATCGCAAGATATTCGTTTTGCTGAGCAACTCGGGTATCGCATAAAACTACTTGGCATCGCTAAGCAAACCCTTGACGGCATTGAGCTAAGAATTCATCCCTGCTTGGTACCCGCTAAATCGATTATTGCCAATGTGGAAGGAGCCATGAACGCCGTCATGGTTCAAGCGGATGCCGTCGGGACTACGCTTTACTATGGCAAAGGGGCGGGCAGTGAACCTACCGCCAGTGCGGTGATCGCAGACTTGGTAGATATAACCCGTTTGCATACGGCTGACCCCTTGAACAGGGTTCCACACTTGGCTTTTCAGCCGCAAGAAATGCGAGATATTCCGATCTTATCCATCGACAAAGTGTTGACTGCCTTCTATCTGCGCTTGGGTGTGGCTGACCAAGCCGGCGTGCTCGCAAGTGTCACTGGTATTCTTGCTGAGTTCAATATCAGCATAGACGCCATGCTTCAACAACCTTCCCATAACAAGGAAGAAAGCACAGAATTAATCATCTTGACGCATCAATGCATAGAGTCGCAAATGAATGGTGCGTTGGAGAAAATTCAATCCCTGACCACTGTGATTGAACCAATTGTTCGTATTCGAAAAGAAGAGCTGATCTGATGTTTTACATTTCTACGCGTGGTTATTCCGAGGGTCAACGGTTTTGCGATATTTTGCTCGAAGGTCTCGCCCCAGATGGTGGCTTGTATTTGCCAAAGACTTATCCCTCAGTAGACGAAGCGAAGCTTGAGCACTGGCGAGACATATTTCACCGAGATGGGTACGCTGCACTTGCATTTGAAATCTTATCTTTATACATTGATGACATTCCTTCTGATGATTTAAGAAAGCTGTGTCTTAAAACATATACAAAAGAAGTGTTTGGCAGCTCACTCATAACGCCGCTGAGATCCTACCCTGACAATATTTTTGTGCTTGCCTTGTCCAATGGACCTACGTTGGCTTTCAAAGACATGGCAATGCAGTTGCTTGGCAATTTGTTCGAGTATGAACTTGCAAGACGACACCAAAAATTGAATATCTTGGGAGCAACATCAGGCGACACGGGGAGCGCTGCTGAATATGCCATGCGGGGGAAAAAAGGTATTCAAGTATTCATGACAAGTCCGCATGGCCGCATGAGTAAATTTCAACAAGCTCAAATGTTTTCTTTGAACGAGCCAAATATTCACAATATTGCAATTCAGGGGGTTTTTGATGACTGTCAAGATTTGGTCAAGCAAGTATCCAACGACTTAAGTTTCAAGCGCAAATACCAAATTGGAACTGTGAATTCCATCAATTGGGCAAGGTTATTGGCCCAAGTGGTCTATTATTTTTCAGGGTATTTTCAGGCGACTCAAAATTCCAAACAAAAGGTGAGCTTTACTGTTCCTAGTGGAAACTTCGGCAATGTATGTGCTGGACACGTGGCACGGATGATGGGTTTGCCTATTCAACACTTAATCGTTGCAACCAATGAAAACGATGTCCTTGATGAATTTTTTCGAACTGGCACCTACAAAGCTCGATCTGGGAAAAATACTTTCGAGACATCAAGTCCTTCAATGGATATTTCAAAGGCGAGTAATTTCGAGAGATTTATTTTCGATCTGCTAAAGCACGATGCCAAGAAGGTAAAGCATCTTTTTGCCGAGGAGCTGGTGAAGACGTCCAAGTTTTCACTTTCAAACCATCCTTTGTTCATCGATGCCAAAGCACATTATGGGTTTCTTAGCGGCAAAAGTACTCATGAAGACAGGTTGCAAACAATTCGGCATGTTCACAAAACGATGGGGGAGTTGATTGACCCTCACACCGCTGATGGCTTGAAAGTTGCCCTCGAACATCACTCCCCTGATGTACCCATGCTGGTATTGGAGACAGCGTTACCAATTAAATTTTCCGAAACAATTCATGCGGCAATCGGTGTCGAACCGCAGTGTCCTGAGGCTTTTTCTGAACTTCAATCATTGCCACAATTTGTAAGTGTCATGCCTGCAGATCTCGCAAGCTTGAAAAATTTCCTTGTTACCCGTCTTGATGAAGATGCTCTTTCATGATGCATGTGATTGCATTCGTGGGGTCTTCAGGCG
>CANNNH010000335.1 GCA_947505915.1 Comamonadaceae bacterium | reverse complement strand
GTTTTGGGCGACGACCGTGCCGCGCGTGAAGCCATGCTGCAGCAACTGGCTGAGGCTTTGGGCGCAGCGCCGATCCAGCACATTGGCAAATTGCTCGTGTTGTGGCGCCCCAAGGCAGAGAAAAAACGCGTCATTGACGAAGACCGCATGCCGGGTCCCCGCGAGGTCAAGGTGCTGAAATACAGCAGCCGCGGCGGACAACGCCCTGAGGTCAAACGCTTGCAAGTGCTGGGCAATCAGCGGTTGACGGCTGGCGGCCAAGTCAAACGGGCCAAACCCAAGCAACGCTCGATCAAGAAAACCAGCCAAAGCTGAGCTGACCGGCCCAGGAGCGGGCATCAGGCTTTAGGCTTCTCGTCGGAATCGGGCATGGGCCATGGCGCATCCAGCGCGGTCCTGCTCAAACGCCACACATGGGCTGTCAGACAGCCCCACTGCAGCACCCAAAAAGCCGTGCCCAAGCTGTGCCATAGCAACATGTTTTCACGCGCCACAATGCGCGGGGCAATGCCCCACTCCCCAATGGCTGCCATCAACATCGCCGCCAAGATCAAGGCGCTGGGCACGTGCGCCAGGCCCCGCTCACGGTCCATGTACCGTTGGGCCCATAAGCTCAGCACGCCACACACCAAACCCACCCAGGCTTGGGCGCTGAACAAATGCACCGCCAATCCTGCGGCCACTGCCTTGGTCGGGGCATGTGCAAACAGCAAGGGCACAACCCAAGCGCCCAAAGCCGTCATGCTGCCCCACCACACAGCAGCGACCAGCCACAAGCCGCGCTGCCAAAACATCAGATGTACGACACCTGAATGATTTCGTAGCGGCGCTGTCCACCCGGGGCCTGCACCACCGCCACATCGCCACTTTCCTTGCCGATCATGGCGCGCGCAATGGGGCTGCTGATGTTGATCAGCCCCAATTTGAGATCGGCCTCGTCCTCACCCACGATTTGATAGGTGACACGGTCGCCAGAGTCCTCATCCTCCAACTCCACGGTGGATCCAAACACCACTTTGCCCTCGGCGTTCAGGCCAGCGGGGTCGATCACAGAGGCCATGGACAGCTTGCTTTCAATGTCTTGGATGCGCCCCTCGATGAAACCTTGGCGGTCTTTGGCCGCGTCGTATTCGGCGTTCTCGCTCAAATCGCCCTGGGCGCGGGCCTCGGCAATGGCTTGAATCACCCAGGGTCTGTCCACCGTTTTGAGCCGGTGCAGTTCTTCCTTGAGTTTTTCCGCGCCGCGCAAGGTGATAGGAATGGTGGCCATGTCTCGACATCCTAAAAAAAACCGCCGGGGGTCGCCCCCCAGCGGTATGTTGTTATAGATAAATTATGCCGCCAATTGGGCGTGCAACTCCTGGACCGAATAAACCTCGAGGTGGTCCATGTGCTGCATGCCTTGCACCGCGGCCTCCGCACCGGCAATGGTGGTGAAGGTGGTGACCCGGGCCAGCAGGGCAGAGGTGCGAATTTGCCGCGAGTCAGCAATCGCATTGCGCCGCTCTTCGACCGTATTGATGACCAGCGCGATCTCGTTGTTTTTGATCATGTCCACCACATGCGGTCGGCCTTCGGTGACTTTGTTCACCGCAACCACAGCCAAACCAGCCGCGGCAATGGCCTGGGCCGTGCCTTTGGTGGCCACCAACTCAAAACCCATGGCCACCAAATCGCGGGCCACCGCCACCGCCCGTGGCTTGTCGTTGTTTTTCACGGTCAAGAAAACCTTGCGCACGGCATCGGTGGGGCGCGGCAACCTGGTGCCCGCACCCATTTGGCTTTTGACAAAAGCCTCGCCAAAGGTTTTGCCCACGCCCATCACCTCGCCCGTGGATTTCATCTCTGGCCCCAAGATGGTGTCCACGCCAGGGAATTTGACAAACGGAAACACCGCTTCTTTGACGCTGAAATAAGGCGGCGTGACTTCGCGGGTCACCCCTTGGCTGGCCAGGCTTTGGCCGACCATGCAGCGCGCTGCCACCTTGGCCAATTGAATGCCCGTGGCTTTGCTGACATAAGGCACGGTGCGGCTGGCCCGTGGGTTGACTTCGAGCACATAGATCACGTCCTGACCATCGACATGCTGGATGGCAAATTGCACATTCATCAGGCCCACCACATTCAATGCGTCGGCCATGGCCGCTGACTGGCGTTTCAGCTCGGCCACGGTGGCAGGCGCCAAAGAATAAGGCGGCAAAGAACATGCCGAGTCGCCGCTGTGCACACCCGCTTGCTCGATGTGCTCCATCACGCCACCAATGAAAGTTTGGCCTTCGGGGTCGCGCAGGCAATCGACGTCGCATTCGATCGCGTCATTCAGGAAGCGATCGAGCAAAACCGGCGAGTCGTTGCTGACCTTGACCGCCTCGCGCATGTAGCGCTCCAAGTCGCGTTGTTCGTGCACGATTTCCATCGCCCGCCCACCCAGCACATAGCTGGGCCGCACCACCAAGGGGTAACCCAAGGCAGCGGCTTTTTCCAAGGCCTCGGGCTCGGTGCGTGCCGTGGCATTGGGCGGTTGGCGCAGACCCAGTTTTTGCAGCAGGCCTTGAAAGCGTTCGCGGTCTTCGGCCGCGTCGATCATGTCGGGGCTGGTGCCAATGATGGGCACACCCGCGGCCTCCAAGCCCAAGGCCAGCTTCAAAGGGGTTTGGCCACCGTACTGAACAATCACGCCCAAAGGTTTTTCTTTGTCCACAATTTCGAGCACGTCCTCCAAGGTGAGGGGTTCGAAATACAAACGGTCGCTGGTGTCGTAGTCGGTGGACACGGTCTCCGGGTTGCAATTGACCATGATGGTCTCGTAACCGTCCTCGCGCATGGCCAGGGCGGCGTGCACGCAGCAGTAGTCAAACTCAATGCCTTGGCCGATGCGGTTGGGGCCGCCACCGAGCACCATGATTTTTTGGCGCTGGCTGGGTTCGGACTCGCACTCGTCTTCATACGTGGAGTACATGTAAGCGGTATCGGTGGCAAATTCGGCCGCGCAGGTGTCCACCCGCTTGTAAACCGGACGGACCCCTTGTGCATGGCGCTTGTCACGCACCGCCTGCTCGCTGCTGTGGGTGAGCTTGGCCAAGCGGCGATCAGAGAAGCCTTTTTTCTTCAAGGCGCGCATGTCTGCCGCATCAATGGCGTCGAGCGCCGTGGTGTCGAGTTCCAACTCAATTTTGACGATGTCTTCAATTTGCGCCAAGAACCAAGGGTCGATCTTGGTCAAGTCATGCACCTCGGACACACTCATTCCTTGGGCAAAAGCGTCGCCCACATACCAAATGCGGTCTGGCCCCG
>CANNNH010000334.1 GCA_947505915.1 Comamonadaceae bacterium | reverse complement strand
GTGATGGATTCAAAAGTGGTTTCGAAGAATGCTGGGCTGAAAAGTTTGGATTTAATCACGATGAATTGGCAACGGGAACGGTTCTTGATATTTGGGACTACCGCGATAAAAGCAAACTTGTGAGCGAAGGACGAGTTCGCCTAAGTTCAGTGCAGGAAGAGGATATCAAGCCAAAGGACGGGGGTGAAATTCTTTCTCGAACCGAACGGCAATGGATGCAGGTTAGCGGAATTCCGGAGGATGAGGATCGTGGTGGTTACTGGTTAGCAGAAACTTGGTTACGTCAAGAAATAGCTAAGTGGGAATTCCCTTACCATTTCATCGATTTTGAGACCAGTGGCGTTGCCCTACCCTTCTTTGCTGGCATGCGGCCATATGAACAAATAGCCTTCCAGTTCTCTCACCATGTCATGCAGGCAGATGGAAGCATAGAGCATGCAGGTGAGTTCTTGATGACTGACCCTATAGCTTTTCCTAACTTCGCGTTTGCTAGAGCTCTTAAAAAACAACTTGAAAATGACCAAGGAACAGTTTTCATGTGGAGTCCACATGAAAACACAATCTTGAATCGAATCGTGTATCAACTTATCAACACACCAATTCCACCGCCAGATGCCCTAGAGTTAATTTCCTTCATGGAATCTCTTACCAAAGAAGGAAATCGTCCAATGTACGACTTATGCAAACTGAGTAAGGATGCATATTTCCACGTTTCAACAAAGGGATCAAGCTCCATCAAAAAAGTTTTACCTGCCCTAATGGCAACCTCGCCTTATCTTCGTGATTACTACAGTCAGCCAATCTACGGATCAGTGGTAGGAATACAAAGTAAAAACTTCACGAACTTTAAATGGTGGCAATCGAATGCAGACGGTATCCCCGAAGATCCCTATTCACTGTTAATCAAGTATGGAGAAGATCTCTTGGGTGAGAAGCTATTGCATGGTGAGGATCCTGACGACCTAGTAATCGCTGAAGGTGGTGCAGCTACCACTGCTTACGCAAGGCTTCAATTTGAAACATTGAACCCAGATACTCGCGCCAAGATCAATGAAGCTTTACTACGTTACTGCGAACTTGATACGCTTGCTATGGTCATGATTGTTCAGGGCTGGCGAAGTTTTTTATAAATGTGGAGTAGCAAAGTTACTCCATAATAATTTTTCTTTAAGCTTATTAGAATCTCGGAAAAAATCCACGACAAGCGTTACCAACTAGTCCCCTTCCTTTTCTCAAATAATTACTAACAGTCTGACCCATCGCTTTGTGCTTATCTGAGACTTCACTTGGATAGTCGCCAAATTTGGTCATGGCCTTAGGGTTAAGTTTTAGCTGTTCGCCAATTTGCCATAAGCAGGTCTCTGGTGCATTACGAATGACTTGATCATGTATTTCCATGATGTACAAAAGCTGCAAAATCACATCGTATGAAATTCGGCTACTGTAAATCGGCCATGACAATGGTGCTTGTGATAGCAGACCTTGCTTTGCATTTAGCAAGTGGATCTGATCAAGCCAAAAACCAAACTCCCTTCCAGCCAACTGGTTTGATACTTCTTGAAATGCATCCACGGTGATTTCAAAAGCTTCACTATGTTTACGCTTTACATACAGCGTGACCTGCAAGGTAGTGATGCTTTCGCTAAAAAATTCGTGTCCTTTGGTCATCCACCATTTCTGAAACGTCATTTCTTCTACAGAGCCGAACATGCAGAAGGTTTTGTAAGCATCCTCGGAAGTAAATATTCCTGTACGACAACTTTGGGTGAATTCCTTGGAACATTTAAGACATCGCCACCAAACCTCTAAATAGGTGCCGTAGATGAATGGCTCAGTAATTTCTGACCTCAATCGCCCAGAAGCGATCAAAGGGATCAGTTTTTGAGTCCCCATACTCCAATTTAACCTTTGGGCTTTCATTTTTTCGTACCCCTTCGAAAAAGTGAAAAAACTCCGCCGCCAGAAAACTAACCTGTGCTTGTCGTGTCGATCCTGGCCGACGGTCCGAAAAAGTTATTTTTTTAACAGGAGTTTTTATGAACCAAGAATCTGCCCAAACAAGCCCCCCCGGTTTTAATGGGGTATCACCCAGCCCTGCCCCAGCAGCCTCCCCCGTAGACGAGTTGGCTTTTGGCCTACTTATCAATCGTGCTTTAGGGGGGTCAGATAGCCGCCGCCCCAGCGACAAGAGCGCCAATGAAGTTCAAGTGGACATGGTTTTGGGGCAGGCCCAGAACCTAGCCAAGATGAACGATCAGTATGTCGAAACCTACGTTGTAAGGGGAACCAAGGAGCTTTACGCCCTATTGGGAGCCATTTACAGCTACGCCCTCCAGATCAACGAGTCACCCCTGCGTGACCACATCCTGCAGCGCATGCGTGAGCGCATGGAGGAAGAGCACGAAATCAAGACTCAGATCAACACACCTTGGATTACGACAGTCCTGCGCTTCATCCTTCCAACAGACCGGCAAACCGCCTACTCGTATTCAAAAGTATTACAAGTGGCGCACGACGAAAACCTGACCGCTCAAGAACTGCCCAACTACATCAAGGAGCGTGGTGGTATTGGCAAGATCACCGCAACCAAGGAAGAAGAAGAATCTAACAAGAACATCAAAGAGCACAAGGAAGCCAAAACTCAAATGCTGAAGAAGATCTTGCAAGCCAATGCAAAGTCAGCCCAAACCATCGTGCAAGTAGATGACCAGTTTGTGTTGAATACAGTTGTTGAAGGCAAAAAAGAAGGCATGTTTGAGTTTGCCGTCTGCGTAAACCCCGGTGGTAATGAGCGCCGAGTGGTCAGATTTTTTAAAGTCAACCAAGCTACTGAATCCCAGTTGTTGAACTTGATATCTGAAGCCAGCATGCCAGATGACTTAGAAGCCATGCAAGAAAAGCTGGACGTACTGCGCGAAAAACTTGGCATTACTTCTGGCTGGGGCATGAAGCCGGGCGACAAGGGATATCAACCCGGTGGCTTACCTGCAATCAATGGCGCTGTTCAACCAGAGGCAATGCTCAATGCACCTACCGAAGTCAATCACGTCGTTGCAGGTGTTGCTGTTAAGGCACCTTTCTAAGAGTCTGATCCCCGATTAGATCGGGGATCAATTCACCATAACAGGAGATACAAATGAGCGAATTTTTAGGGCCTCACGGTCAAGCGACCATCATCATGATGCGTTCACACTTTGACAGCGAACTTCCAAAATTGAAAGATCTTAAAAAGTTACTGCACATCCCTGACGGCAAATACTACAAGAGTGGCGGCAGGAATTACCACGAAATCAACAAACTGGAAAAGTTGCT
>CANNNH010000333.1 GCA_947505915.1 Comamonadaceae bacterium | reverse complement strand
ACACCACCCAAACAATGAAAGCTCCACCGGAGAAAAATAACAAGGTGAACCAATCAATCAGTGCCGCCACGCTTCTCTTCAAGGTGGGTAAAGCAAAAGCTGCCAAGCAAGCCAAGGCTGGAAGTGACAGAAGCAATGTGCGTTCCGGGTTCTTTGTGGAGATGCTTGCAATCAAGACCACAAACCACATGAACACCGGCAGAACCAAGTGCTGTTGCCAGATATGGTCTTTCCACTGATTTCTCCATGTCCAAAGCGTCCAAGCAGCCAAGGGCCAAGCTGGCCAAGTGAACCAGAGCAGAAGTCGTAACAAACCTTTCCACTGTGCGCTTGCCTCACTCAGGGTGATCAGTTTCCATTGCCATAAATCCACCCATGTAGCCAGCGCAATCACGCTGAAGCAACCAAAAACCAAGAGTGCCAGGTGTTCAAGCCGTAATTGCGTCTGCTTGACAACCAAATATGCGATTCCGATACCAAGAATCAAAGCCAGAGACGGTGCGCCACTTAAAGTCAGCAATACCAACGACAGGTCAAGAAGCAAAATGGCAAGTAAAAGATGTGTTCTGACCATCGCCGAGGCACAAAAGAGCAGTGCGGTCATACAAAGCTGCATAGAGAGTGGCGTTGTTTCATGGCTAGGTAGTGCCATGCCCAAACAAGCAATCAGCGCAAGAAGTCCTGCATCAGCGATGGCTTTTGCGTAGTCCTCTGGCTTGGCTTCACCGCCAAATGCAAAAACAACAGGCTGTGCATGGGGATTTTTGGCTAAAAAATAAATCGCGTACCAAGTGGCAATAAGCGTGATGAGCAAGCCCGCGATGAAAGGAACTCTTGCTGCGGCGTCAGGGGAGATCCAAGGACTGAACAGGGTAATGGCAGCAGCACCAATGGCATAGGCCAATGGCCCTGAAAGCTCGGGCGTGCTTGCAGCCATTTCCGGCTGCCAAGCAGCAGAATAACCTTGAGAGATCTCCCACATATAGCCAAAAGACGATATATCCAAGGACTTCCAAGGGTCGCGGTTGACGAGACCAGTGACAACATAAACCAAACATATGCATATCAATGCCCAAAGCGGCAGGCGTTGCGCCGCAGTTTGGGTCACGATAGCTGGGTTGGGTGTTATCACATCAATAAGTTTCTACAAAAATTTTAATCAATCATTGAGGACAAAAAAAAACAGCCTGAAGTCAGGCTGTTTTAGTAACGCAAACAAGACTTACTTGGCTGCTGTTTTCCCGTATTTGTTACGGAATCGTTCAACGCGCCCACCCATGGTGTCCACAGATTTTTGAGTTCCTGTGTAGAAAGGGTGCGATTCGCTAGAGGTGTCAAGCTTGTACAAAGGGAGTTCTCGTCCATCGTCCATTTTGACGGTTTCTTTGGTATTCGCGCATGTGCGGGTTACAAATTTGAAACCATTGGAAAGATCAATAAAACAAACTTCGCGGTACTGGGGGTGTATGCCCTGTTTCATGGGTATTCCTTGTGTCGTTACGACAGCCACACCGGCCATTCCGATGCACTTTTCGCAAAAGAGGTAGATTCTAGCTTAGATTGGTCACCCACCCCGACGCATCATGTCAAAGAAGTCGACATTTGTCTTGGTGGACTTCATGTTTTTGAGCATCAATTCCATTGATTCAATTTCATCTAAGTTGTAAATAAACTGCCTCAGAATCCTGGATTTTTGAAGAATTTCAGGTGACAACAATAACTCTTCCTTGCGGGTGCCACTTCGATTGAGTTGAATGGCGGGGAAAACCCGCTTCTCGTACAAGCGTCTGTCTAAGTGAATCTCACAATTGCCAGTGCCTTTGAACTCTTCAAAAATGACCTCATCCATTCGACTGCCGGTATCTATCAGGGCAGTGGCAATGATGGTCAAAGAGCCACCTTCTTCAACTTTTCGGGCTGCACCAAAAAAGCGTTTGGGGCGCTGCAAGGCGTTGGAGTCGACACCGCCGGAGAGCACTTTGCCAGAACTTGGCACCACATTGTTGTAAGCCCTCGCAAGGCGAGTGATTGAATCGAGCAAGATGACCACATCTTTTTTCAACTCAACAAGGCGCTTGGCTCGCTCAATGACCATTTCAGCCACATGAACATGTCTTGCTGCAGGTTCATCAAATGTGGACGCAATCACTTCACCTTTGACGCTGCGCTGCATTTCAGTCACTTCTTCGGGACGCTCATCAACAAGCAAAACCATGACATGGCTGTCTGGGTAATTGGCCGTGATGGCATGGGCAATGTGCTGCATCATCACCGTTTTACCGCTCTTGGGAGGAGCAACCAACAGCGCTCTTTGTCCTTTACCAATAGGGGCAATGATGTCAATGATGCGGCCCGTGATGTTCTCTTCGCCCTTGATGTCACGTTCAAGGCGCATTTGTTCTTTGGGAAACAAGGGCGTCAAGTTTTCAAACATGACTTTGTGTTTGTTATTTTCAGGAAGGTCGCCATTGACTTGATCAAGTTTGGTAAGCGCGAAATACCGCTCACCATCCTTAGGAATGCGCACCTCACCTTCGATCATGTCGCCAGTGTGCAGGTTGAAGCGTCTGACTTGGCTAGGGCTAATGTAAATATCGTCAGTGCTTGCGGTGTAGCTGGTATCAGGACTGCGTAAAAAACCAAATCCATCAGGCAATATTTCAAGTACCCCGTCCGCGAAAACTTGCTCCCCCGCACGGGCTCTTTTTTTAATGATGGCAAACATTAACTCTTGCTTGCGCATCCGTCCTGTATTTTCAATTTCAAGCTCTTCAGCTTGCTTTAACACTTCCGACACATGCAGTGCCTTGAGTTCGTTCAGGTGCATAGGAGTACTCCAAAAGGGGAGTGTTGATAGCTATCGAGGGGGAGGGAACAAGACCAGTCCTGAGGAGAGTCTTGGATTAGTCAGGCGAAGGGCTTGTGACCCAAATCGCTGAAGAAAAGATTATTATGACAGGAAAAAGGCTCAAGCCAGCTGCTGGTCAATAAATTCGGTCAATTGAGCCTTGCTTAAGGAGCCAACCTTGGTGGCTGCGAGCTGTCCATTTTTAAAAATCATGAGAGTAGGGATGCCTCTGATGCCAAATTTGGCGGGAACATCTTTGTTCTCATCGACATTGAGCTTGGTTATTTGAAGCTTGCCATGGTAGGTCGTGGCTGCCTCATCCAAAGCCGGCGCAATCATCTTGCAGGGGCCGCACCACTCAGCCCAGAAATCCACCAAAACAGGCTGATCTGATTGAAGAACCAGGGTTTCGAAGTTGCTGTCAGAAATATGCTGAATGAGTTCGCTAGCCATAGGAATGTCCTTT
>CANNNH010000332.1 GCA_947505915.1 Comamonadaceae bacterium | reverse complement strand
GAGTTGCAGCGAAATGTCGCCCACCCCTTGGTCGTTCCACAAACGCACATCGGCTGCGTCGATGCGTGCATAGGGCAGGTTGTATGTCAGGGTTAGGGCAATGCCGTAGCGCATGACCACCCGCCGATCGGTGATGGTGTAGAGCGCATTGCGAGCCGACATCCAGGCGCTGCCCAGCAGCAGACCCAAGCCCATCACGGCCAGCGAAGCGCTGATGGACAAGGACTGCACCATGGCCGAGGCGTCGCCGCCTTGCTCCCACAAGTAGGCGGCCTGCCACAACCACATGGCGGCAAAGTACAGCGCCACTTTGCGCACATGAAACACATGCCAGGCCATGGCGCGCCATTGCGGTGCGCCTTGCCACAGGATTTTTTCCCGCGCTGGCAGCGGCTCGGGCAAGCCCGGGCTGGCCTCAAAGTCGTATTCGTGCTCGTGACCGTGCGAATGGTTCACAGCGGTGGCTCCAAGCGGCTGGGCTCGGCGTAGAGCAAGCCTGCACCAAAGTAGCCCATGATTTTTTCTTCTTCCAGCAAGGTGATTTCTTGCGCCGATTTCGTCGCGGGCACATTGGCAAATTGGTGCGCCATCAAGGCATACACAAACAAGCCGTGGGCCTTGATGCGGGCGAAGTTGATGGGCATGAGCACGCGGCGCCCGCCGTTGGGCAGATCGATTTCGACATAGCGAAACATCATCTCGGCGGTATCAATCCACAGGTCGCTCACGGTGCCAGCCAACTCGCCATCGGCGCCGTACACGGGCAGGCCGCGCGGGTCGGTGTCTTGGTGCGCCACGCCGTGGTCTGCAACGGTGCGCAGCGGCACGATCAAGGGGTTGCCGTGCAGGTCGCGGTCCGGGTGGTCGGCACGCTGCGCCCATGCCCCGGGGCCCACGCCTGCGAGCAAGGGGTCGCCCACAGGTTCAATTGGAGAACCTCCCCAGAGCTGGGTGTTTTGGCTCTTGTATTGGCCATCCGGGCGGTTGAAGTCGGGGGCTTGCACTTCATGGCCGTTGGACAGTTTGTAGGTTTTGGGATCGGGAATCGGCCAGCCTGTGACCACCGGGCCGTCTTCGCGCCCGGTGTCCATCGGGTAGCCCTCGCGGTGGTTTTCGCGCACGAGGTAAAAAATCAAGCCCGCAAAAAATGCCCAAAAAGCGTACAACACGAGTTGGGCCACATCGATGTACTGGGTGATAGCGCCTGTTTCCATGGTCTTCTCCTCAAAAAATAGGTGTGTGTTCAGCCGGGCAGTTCGACCAGGCCAAACGTGGGTTGGTGTGATGTGGGGCGTTTGGTTTGGTTGCGTACCAAGGGGCCCAGGGCCACCAGTACCACAAACAGCATGTAAATTTCGACGTGGTACACAAAGCTGTACCCGGTGGCGGGCATGTTCAGGCTGTGGCCCAGCCAATCGTTGACGGCCAATTCGTTGACCAGGTCGCGCAGCACGCCACCGGCGGCCATGGCCAAGCCAGCAGCGGTGGCTTGCACCGCGCCCCAAGCGCCCAGCACCAAACCGGCTTCGTCCCCTTGGGCCATGTTCATGGCGCACACCAACATGCCCACCGAAAAGAACCCGCCGCCCAAGCCCACCAGCATGGCGCCGGTTTGGAACAACAGGGGCGCTTGCAAGGGGGCAGAAAAAATCACGCAGGCAAAAGCGGGCAGGCCGATCAAGGCACCCATGCCGGCCATGCGGCAAGCGTCAAAGCCGCGCGCCAACCAACGCGCCGACAGCGCAAAAGCCAGCAAAGATCCGCCGGCACTCAAGGCGGTCAGGCTGCTGGTCATGCCCACGTTGAGGCCCAAAATTTCGCCGCCATAGGGCTCCAAAATGATGTCTTGCATGCCAAAAGCAGCCGTGCCCAGGCCCAGCGCCCACAGGTAGCGGTGCATGTGCGGCAGGGCCATCAAACGCTGCCACGACATGGAAAAGCCATTGTCGGTGCGCTGCCCGCGCTTGGTGCCCCGGGCTTCTTGCTTCCACAGCGACAACAGGTTCAAACCCGCCACCACCACCGCCGAGCCTTGCACCACTTGGATCAGGCGCACAGGGCCAAAGTCGGCCAACAAGGCGCCAAAGGCCGCACTGCTGACCACCATGCCCAACAGCAGCATGCTGTAGAGCAAGGCCACCACGCGGGGGCGTTTGTCGGCGCTGGACAAATCGCTGGCCAAGGCCATGCCCGCGGTTTGCGTGACTTGCATACCGGCGCCCACCAGCACAAACGACAAAGCCGCGCCCATGCGGCCCACCCACAGGTTGTCGGGCGTGGCTTCGGACAGCAGCAGCAAGGCAAACGGCATGATGGCCAAACCACCAAACAGCAGCAAGGTGCCGATCCACAAATAAGGGATGCGGCGAAGGCCCAGCGCGGAAGGGTGGGTGTCGCTGCGGTAGCCGATCAGGGCGCGCAGGGGCGCAAACACCAGCGGCATGGCCACGGCCACCGCCACCCACCAGGCGGGCACTTGCAACTCAACAATCATCACCCGGTTCAAGGTGCCGACCAGCAAAGCGGTGGTCAGGCCAATGGCGAACTGAAACAAAGACAAACGCAGCAAACGACCCAGGGGCAGCTCGGCCGAGGCTGCATCGGCAAACGGCATGAAGCGCGTGCCAAAGGCAGACACCCAAGCCGGTGGCCGAAACAGTTGGCGCCAAGAGCCGATCATGTGCGCTTCCACTCCCAAGCTTGAGAGGTGTAAAAACCGCTGGAGACGCGTTGCATGTGGCCAGGCCGCCAGCCGTGCTCACGCACCGCACGCTCAATGTACACATGCGAAGTGGTTTTGCGGATCGGGGCCAGTTGCGGCGAGCGGTCAGAGCGCGGAAACAAGCGGCCCATGGCATGGGCGACCGCCAACAGGGGCGAGTGCGGCGCAAAAGTAAACAACACCGATTGGCGGGTGCGCTTTGTCAAGGCCTCTACCGCGTTGGCAATGGTTTGGGTGTCGTAGTGAATGAGTGAATCCATGCACACCACATGGTCGAAGTCGCCGTGCTCGGCGCCCAGCATGTCACCGGCCAAAAACGTGATGCTGCCGCCTTTGGCGCTGAGCGCGGGGTTGGTGAGCAGGTCTTGTGCGTGGCGTTCGCGGGCCAAATTCACCAAGGTGGGCGAAAGGTCGATGGCCAGCACCTCGGCGCCGCGCAGCATGGCTTCTTGCGCCAAAGCACCGGTGCCGCATCCGGCGTCGAGCAGTCGCAGGCCGCGCATGTCTTGGGGCAACCAAGACAGCAGCGTGTGACGCATTTCATCGCGACCTTTGCGCACGGTGGCGCGGATGCGCCCCACCGGCGCATTGGAGG
>CANNNH010000331.1 GCA_947505915.1 Comamonadaceae bacterium | reverse complement strand
TTCACACTCTCAGAGACTTTTTCAGCAGTACGGATATTGCCATCCAAAAAGACCCAGGTGTTTTTGTTCATCTCGCACGAGGCTGTGGTGTCACGCCCCGTGCTTTGTTGGCAGGTGAGTTTTTCTTCCGAGCTGATTTGCTCACCCACAACCAAACTCAAAGCATTGAATTTGGCTCGCTCGGCAGCCAAGTGGCAAGCTTGATTGCGTGAAGTTTCAGGACCAAAATGGTATTCGCCTTGGGTGTCTAACACCACCGCATGAACCCCGCCTTGCGACATTGAAAGAAACAGGCATGCAAGCCCAGCAAACCAAGCAAAGCGCGAGGTGCAAGCCAGCATCATGGGAAGACGTCCCTTTGTCTATCCCCCATCAACTGCGGTTGCTGGCGCCGGTTCATAGACAATGCTTTTTTGTCAACTTTTTGCGATAGGTAATCAAACAATTCGCCATGGGTAACGCGTTGGTTGCCATCAGAATCTGCTTGACCTGCAAGACCTCTGATCAAGAAATAGCTGAAGATCCCTTGCTTAAAGTCGTCAGAAGCCAACGCAGTTTGATTGGCAGCAGAGGCACTTACCATGGTGAAGTTGGTCGGCATATGAGCCACTGCCGATTTGAACTTTATCCCACGGGTTTGGGGGTCGAGTGACTCGCCTTTTCTGGCCAATCCGCTGTAGCAACTGTCTAGAAAAATCGTGATGGATTTGGCTTGTAATTTTTGCAACTCTGCCAGTGCCCATTTTTCGCTGACCGCAGTTTCTGCCAACAATTCTTTGTTGACATCAAAGGGTAACCAGTATTTTTGGGCGTCCTCGTCAGAGGTCAAGCCATGCCCGCTGAACAAAATATACACATTGGTCTTGCCCGCCTTGACCTGTGCAGGCAACCAAAACTTCAGTGCAGACAAAATTTCACTGCGTGTGGCTTTGTTATTGCTCAAGATCTTGATGTTATCTGATGGAACACCCATGCCGTCTCGCATCAAGTCATGAAATAAATTGGCATCATTGGCGGCATAAAGCGCCTTGTTCAAACCTTGGTAAGACTCTATGCCAATGATCAACACCACCATGTCAGGGGTGGTCATGGGGTTGCCACGAGACTTTATCTCAGAAGCCCTTGGCTCAACTGCTATTGGTTTACTGTTTTTTTTTTGCTCTGCCCGTTCTTCGCTGACGGGGAAGGCTTTCCCTGTCCACTGGTTGCTGGACCATAAACCCGAAAGCGGCGCTCGGCCATTGCTAAAGGTGTAGGTGCCAAAGCCGTGACGCATACCGTTCACATAATGGCCGGAATATTTTTCACCGTTGGAGAAAAAATAAATCCCAAACCCGTGCTTCAAGCCTAATTTGAATTCGCCTTGGTAGTAGTCGCCTTGGTATTTTTCGCCTGTAAATTCAAGAATACCTCTGCCTTCAAACTTGCCGTTTCGAAAGTCACCTGCATACGAAAAATCCGTGTCATCCAAAATGCCACGGCAGCTGTGCCAACGACTGGCGTCCGTTTCCTTGCAAGTAGGCAAAGTGTCCTGCGCCGACGCCAACGAAAAAAAGACAAGGCCCAAGCTTGCAAGCCAGCAGCAACGAAAACGGTTCATGACTTTGCTCTCACAGCCATGCCTTGATTTTTCAGTACTCGGACTTCAGCTTCGAGTTTTTCTCGACTCCTTGTTGCCTGGCGGAATTCGTTGTTATATCTGGATAACTGGCTCATAAGCTGCGACTTGGCTTGCACCAAGGCCTGCTTGTCCAAAACCCATTGTTTGCGCTCGGATTGAAGCTGCGTGTGTCTGACTTGCAACGATGAATAATCTGGCGTGACATGGGCTGCAGGCTGAGGAAACTCGAAAGGCATTTCACCGTGTAAATCCACAGCCAATTTGTTGACTTTGGGTGCAACGACAGCCACTAGCTGAGGCGCATGGGTCTTGGTGAGATGCCTATCGTCTACCACCTTGGCCATGACCTCCAGACCCAAGACTTTTTCATCTTGGTCCAACCGGTGTTTAGACAAATCTGATTGCTTTTGCCAAGCATCAAGTCGCTCTTGCTCTTTTACCAATTGATCATGAAGCAAGCCGAGGCGATAGTCTTCTCTGTCAACTTGCTGCATTTTGGTCTGCAAATTAGCAACCCGCGAAAGATGGCGAGTGCGGTCCGCGGCATTTGACGCATGCACAGAAGAATCGCTGTTGAGTTGGCGCAATGCCTCTTCGGTTTTAGTTAGCTTGGCATCTTGGTCTTGAATTTTTTGACTGAGTTCAAGAACCAAGAGGTCGGAGGCGACGGAGGATCGTGATGTTTGCGAAAGCAACGATCCCACCGTAGCAATAACCGCCACAAGCAAAGACACTGCTAACGCTGCCAACTTCATATATCACCCTTGAGGATAGGCCACTCCTTCACGCAAATTATTCTGCGTCTTGGCGTGAGCGATTTTTGGTTTTTGATTCTCTGGACAACTCAATTTCTTTTTCCAATTCTTCAAAGGCCTTGGTTCGGCGAATCTTTGTGTTGAGTACCTCGTTCTTTTGAATTTCTTTCATCATGATGCGCTTCAAATCCGATGTGGAATAACTCAGGCGAACATAGGTGCGGAAAGTTTTGCCACTAGGCAAAACTTCAATTTTTTCTCTTTGGTAACCACCCAACTGAACATCTGCCACCACACTTTTAGTCACTCGCTCGACTTCTTTACTCACCGCGCCGTCTTCAAGACCACCACTTTGTGCCGCAAAGTCTGTCATGCGGGAGGAGATCATTTCACCCAAGATTTGTGCAAGTTGACGCTTGCCAGACAACATGGACATGTCAATCGAGAGTTGCAGATCAGAGGAAGTTTCTGTGGCATTGGCGTAAACATAATCAGGCGAAGACTCGTTATTGAAAAACCACGAGGGGACTTTGCTGATAGTGGTCTGCACCGTTTTTTGAGCTTCTAATTCACGTGCTGCTTCATCTTGTTTGTCTAAAGCTCGACGATCGACCAAAGGCTTGGATTCGACCAAAGACTCAACCGCCTTGAGTTTTTCGCTTTGTTCATTCAAGGTGGCGTTCATTTCATCCATCTTTTTTTGAACTTCAGCGTCTTGCTGCTTCTTTTTTTCTTCTGCACTGGGTTGGGTCGCACAGCCTGCCAAAACAAGCGTGGCGACACCCAAAGAATAACTAATATATTTGAACTTTTCCATAAAATCACCTTTATTGAAAACAAATTTTGTTAAATCGCAGTTTAGGAGTTAATGTCTAATTTACATAAGCAATTCGTCGGAAGTTCTTGCCGTTAAAGCTCTTTTGAGCAGAATCAATAGATAAACCTTC
>CANNNH010000330.1 GCA_947505915.1 Comamonadaceae bacterium | reverse complement strand
CTGTTGGGCAGGATATGCCGCCAAATGATGGCCCTGTTGGACAAGCCCAAAGCACGAGCGGCCCGCACATAGTCCAGTTGACGGTTGCGCAAAAACTCGGCTCGCACATAGTCGGACAAACCCATCCAGCCGAACATGCTGAGCAAGATCAACAGCAAGCTGATACTGGGCTCGAACACTGCAGAAAAAATGATCAGCAAATACAACTCGGGCATGGCGCCCCAAATCTCGATGAAGCGCTGAAAAGCCAAGTCGGTTTTGCCAGCAAAAAAACCTTGGATCGCACCCGTCACCACACCCAGTATGGTTCCAGTGATGGTCAAAGCCAAGGCAAACAAGACCGACACCCGAAAACCGTAAAGCAGCCGCGCAAACAAATCGCGGCCTCGGTCATCGGTGCCCAAAAAATTGTCTGTTGAAGGTGGAGCAGGATTGGGTTCTTTGGCGAAGTAATTCAGCGTGCTGTGGTGATAGGGGTTGGGCGGGTAAACCGCCCAATTGCCTGATTGGGCAAACTGCTGGCGAATAAAGGGGTCGAGGTAGTCGGTAGGGGTTTGAAAGTCACCGCCAAACTCGGTCTCGGGTGGGTTGTGCCAAATTGGGAAATACAGCTTGCCTTGGTAACTGGCCACCAAGGGTTTGTCATTGCTGACCAACTCGGCGGCCAAACTCATGACAAACAGCAACACAAACAAAATGAGGCTGACAAAACCCAAACGGTTGCGTTTGAAGCGCTTCCATGCGATGGCTGAAGGGGAAAGAGAAACAGTCGCCATGGGGTTCAATCAAACTTCACGCGGGGGTCTACCCACACGTAACACAGGTCGCTGATGAGTTTGGTAACCAAGCCAATCAGGGTGAAGAAATACAAAGTGCCCAGCACAACGGGGTAGTCGCGCCGCATCACGCTCTCAAAACCCAGCAGCCCCAAGCCGTCCAGGGAAAAAAGCGTTTCGATCAACAAAGAACCGGTAAAGAAAGAGCCAATGAAGGCCGCTGGAAAACCAGTGACCAACGGGATCAAGGCGTTACGCATCACATGCTTCCACAGCACCTTGTTTTCGCTCAAGCCTTTGGCACGTGCCGTCAAGACATATTGCTTGCCGATCTCTTCCAAAAAGGCATTCTTGGTCAACATGGTGGTGACAGCAAACGCGCCCAGCACACTGGCGGTGATGGGCATGGCGATGTGCCACAAATAATCCACCACCTTGCCCCCCCAACTTAAGGTTTCCCAGTTAGCCGAGGTAAGTCCGCGCAAGGGGAACCATTGCAACTGCCCCCCAAACACCACCAGCAAGGCCACACCCAGCACAAAGCCTGGGATGGCGTAGCCCACCAACACCACCAAGCTGGTAAGCGTGTCAAAGCGGGTGCCTGCGCGTACAGCCTTGGCAATGCCTAATGGCACGGACACCAAATAGCTAAGAAAGAAGGTCCATAGCCCCAAGCTGATGGAGACAGGTAATTTTTCTTTCACCAGTTGCCAGACATCTTTGGGGTAGAAAAAACTTTTGCCTAAATCGAAGCGGGCAAATTGCCCCAGCATTTGCACAAAGCGTTCGTGAGCGGGTTTGTCAAAACCATAGAGTTGTTTGATCTCTTCAATCCGCGCCGCATCCACGCCTTGGCGTCCGCGGTAGCCCGCGCCACTGGCAGCCGCGCCCTCGCCACCGCTGTCACGACCCTGCAACTGCGCCACCATCTGCTCGACTGGCCCCCCTGGGACGAACTGGATAACCGCAAACGTCAGCAACAAAATGCCAAACAGGGTGGGAATCATCAGCAACAAGCGCTTCACGATATACAAAAACATGTCAACGCTCTCCGGCAAAGTTGGCGGGTGTTGCCCACCAAGTAGATTGAATCCAACTCTCGGGTTGGTAAAAGCGCGGGGTGATATTGGGCTGCTCAAAGCGCCCTGACCGCCACGACACCCGATGCACACTGCCATACCAATGCGGCACGCTGTAATGGCCGTGGCGCAGCACACGGTCCAAGGCTTTGCAAGCCGCCACAAGCTGTCCACGGGTTTGCGCCGCCACGACTTTGTCCAAGAGTGCGTCCACGGCGGGGTCTTTCACGCCAATGATGTTGCTCGACCCTTCAGTGTCTGCCGACTTGGAGCCAAAGCGCTCGAGCAGCTCGGTACCAGGCGCTTCACTTCCGCCAATGCGGTTGCTGATGAGTTCGAAATCAAACACGTCCATGCGTTTTTGCAAAACCGCAAAATCCACCACTTTGTAGACCACTTTGAAGCCCAGCTTTTCAAGGTTTTTCGCGTAAGGCGTCACAACCCGCCCCATGGAGCCCGAGTTGTCTAAAAACTCTATCGTGAAAGCCTCACCCTTGGCATTGCGCAAAGCGCCATCGCGGTAAGTCCAACCCGCTTGCGTCAACAAGTCGCGGGCCAGTCGCAAATGGTCACGCAAGGTGTGGCCAGAGGCGGGGTCTAGGCTGGTGATGGGTGGCAGTGGCACGGCTTGGGTGAAGATGGCGGGGTCCAACTTGTCGCGCATGGGTTCAAGCAAGTTCAACTCATCGGTGTCGGGTAGGTCCTTGGCTTCAAAGTCGCTGCCCACAAAATAGCCGCGCACACGTGTGTAGGCTTGGTAGAACAGCTGACGGTTCATCCATTCGTAGTCCATGGCCAAGCCTATGGCTTGACGCACCCGCGCATCTTTGAACTTGGGCAAACGGGTGTTGAACATAAAGCCTTGGAAGTCGCCCGCATTGCCGTGCTGCAGCTCTTTTTTGATCAGGGGGCCGTTGTCAAACAGCTTTCCCTTGTAGCCTCTTGCCCATTCACGGGCGACAAAGGCTTGGATGTAATCAAATTCACCGGCTTTGAAACCCTCGAACTGGGCGGTGGTGTCTTTGTAGATGCGGTAGCTGATGCGGTCGAAATTGAACATGCCTTTGCGTACATTCAGGTTTTTCGCCCAATAGTTGTTGTCGCGCACATACTGAATGTCTTTACCGAAATCGACTAGACCTAATTTATAAGGGCCGGAGCCAATGGGCACATCGGTGATGATTTTGTCCAAAGGCTTGTCAGCCCCCCATTTATGACTGAACACCGACATACTGCCCACAATCAGCGGCAATTCCGCATTGGCGCGTTTGAAATTGAAGCGAATTTCCCGCTCCGAGACCACCACCACGCTGGCCACCTCGCTGAAATAGGTGCGAAATTGCGGTGCGGCCTCTTTGCTGGTGATGCGGTCAAAAGAATACTTCACATCCAAGGCCAACACGGGGTCGC
The DNA here is from genome assembly GCA_947505915.1 of Comamonadaceae bacterium. The sequence goes on along the minus strand of CANNNH010000330.1, from coordinate 75 downwards.
CATTGTGAAAACGCGCCAAGGGATTGAGGCGAAAAGTGACCGACAGCTTGTCCTTGGCCACACTGACATCTTCGG
>CANNNH010000329.1 GCA_947505915.1 Comamonadaceae bacterium | reverse complement strand
GTTTAACGTTAACCGTCAAGAAGGCGTCATCATCACCGGCGTTTTGCAGACTGGCCCAGCGTTCAAGGCGGGGGTTCGTCCTGGCGATATGTTGCTGGCTGTGAATGACCACAAAGTTCAAAATGTGGCAGAACTTTTGGCGCAAGTTTCTTTGCTCAAACCCGGCGTTGACGCCCAACTGAAAATTTTGCGCAAAGAACAAGAGCAGGTGCTGTCGGTCACGCCCTTGCAGCGCCCCAAAGTTCGGGCTGAGCGGCGCTGAGATGGTTGAGCGCACCGCATTGCTGGCGCTAACTGATGGTTTGCTGCAACCCGAGCGCTTCAAAGACTATTGCCCCAATGGCTTGCAGGTGGAAGGGCGTCCTCACGTTCAATCGGTGGCTTCAGGTGTCACGGCGAGTTTGGCATTTATCCAATCTGCCATTGATGCCGGTGCCGACACTTTGCTGGTTCACCATGGTTTGTTTTGGCGCAACCAAACGGGCGCGGTGACGGGGTGGCTTAAAACACGTTTAGCTTTGTTGCTGCAGCACGATATCAATTTGCTGGCCTATCACCTGCCTCTGGACGCCCATCCCGCCCTTGGCAACAACGCGCAACTGGCCGCGCACTTGGGCTTTCGGGTTGACAGCACGTTTGGTGAGCAAGGCTTGGGTTTTGTTGGGCAAGCGCCAACCGCTTTTGAACACGGCCAAGCCTTGGCCCAGCATTTGCAAAGCCGTTTGGGCAAGCAACCTGTGTCTGTGGTGCCTGACGCTAAAAGGCCTGTTCGGCGCATGGCTTGGTGTACAGGCGGCGCACAAAACTTGTTTGAAGAGGCTATCGCCCAAGGCGTCGATGCTTTCATCACCGGCGAAATCTCCGAGCCCCAAGCGCATTTGGCGCGTGAAACAGGGGTGAGCTTTTTTGCTTGTGGCCACCACGCTACCGAGCGCTACGGCGCACCTGCACTGGGTGCTCATCTGGCGGAAAAACTTGGCGTCAAGCATGTGTTCATCGACATCGACAACCCCGCTTGACGGTTGAATGAGCACCTCGCAATCTTCCGCTTTGCCCGTGGCTATATCCATGGGAGACCCTGCAGGCATTGGCCCAGAAATCATCCTGAAAGCCTTTGCGCAGTCGCCTGAGTTGACCCAAGGGTGTTGCGTGTTCGGCGATCTGCCAACGCTGCAAAAACAACTCAGCCTGCTAGCCCCTGTGTTGCCTAGGTATTTGGCGTGTTTACCCATCACAGATGTGACTCAAGTGGGGCAAAGCTTGGGTCATCAGATACCAGTGATTCAATGTGGTGAGTCAGCACAGATTGCCATGGGCCAAGTCAGTGCGCAAGCAGGGGCGATGGCTGCTGAGGCCATCCGTTTGGCGACGGCCGCCGCACTGAATGGACAAGTTGCCGCCTTGGTCACTGCACCTGTTAACAAAAAGGCCTTGCAACTCAGCGGGGTGGAATTCCCAGGACACACCGAGATGCTGCAGTCTCTGGCCGCGCAACATTTGGGCTTGCCCATCAGCGGTTTGCCAGTTCGCATGATGTTGTCTTGCCCAGGGTTGAGGGTGGTTCTGGTCAGCATCCATCTGCCTTTGCGCGAAGCTATCGGCTTGGTCAACCTTGACAATCTTCTTCAAACTTTCCAAGTCACGCATGACAGCTGGCGGCATATCCATGGAACTGTTCCCCGCATGACTGTCGCGGGGCTTAACCCCCATGCAGGAGAAGAGGGGTTGTTTGGGGATGAAGAGATTTGTTTTATTGCCCCAGCCGTTGAAAAAGCCCAAGCGCTGGGTATGCATATCAGTGGCCCCTACCCGCCAGACACCGTGTTCATGCAAGCGCACAGTGCGCAGGGACAAAAAGACACGGATGTGGTTGTTGCCATGTACCACGACCAAGGCTTGATACCTGTCAAATACTTGGGGCTGGACAACGGCGTGAACCAAACCTTGGGCCTGCCTTTTGTGCGAACCAGCCCTGATCACGGAACCGCGTTTGATATTGCTGGCAAAGGGGTGGCTAACGCAAGCAGTTTGTTGGCTGCAATCAAAGTAGCCAAAGGTCAGCGTTTGTGATTGACACGGCAGTTCATTACCTGCGCTGAAGTTGATCGCGAATTTCTCGCAGTAACAAAACTTCTTCGGGCGTGACAGGCGGTGGCGCAATGGGTTCGGCAACCGCCGCGGATTGTTTCATGCGCTGGATTTGCTTGACCATCAGAAAAATAGCAAAAGCCAAAATAAGAAAGTTAATGGCGATGGTGATGAAGTTGCCGTAAGACAAAACCGGTACGCCCGCCTTGCGCATCGCTTCTAAGGTTCTGGGGACCGTATCGGGCGCAGAACCCAGAACCCAAAAATAGCTGGAGAAGTCCAAGTGGCCAATCAGCACCGAAATGACGGGCATGATCAGGTCGCTGACCAATGATTCAACAATCTTGCCAAATGCCCCGCCGATGATCACACCCACCGCTAAATCGACGACATTTCCTTTGATGGCGAACTCTTTGAAATCTTTGAACATTGAACAGTCCTAAAGTTAATAGTTAATGGTTCAATTTATCACTTTTTTGAAAATTAATTCAAACAAAAACCATGTATTTGTAGGGATGGCTTGACATGGCGGGCTCGGTTAGAATTAAAGGCTTTACAAAGTTTGCATCCCAATTTAGAGGTCTTTCATGAGTGAAACCACTGTGGACACCAGCAAGCGGACGTGGCTAATTGCTTCGAGTTGTGCTGGTGCAGTTGGCGGCGTTGCTGTCGCGATTCCGTTTGTCAGTAATTTCAGCCCCTCCGAGCGAGCCAAGGCTGCCGGTGCTGCTGTTGAGGTAGATATCGCCAGTATCAAGCCCGGAGAAAAATTAACGGTCGAGTGGCGCGGAAAACCAGTTTGGATCGTCCGTCGCACGCCTGAGCAGCTCGAAGCTTTGAAAAAAGTGGAGTCACAACTGGCTGACCCCGAGTCCCAGCGCAAGCCCTCTGAACTCACCCCTGAATACGCCAGAAACCAGGCCAGATCCATCAAGCCAGAGTTTTTTGTCGGCGTGGGTATTTGCTCCCATTTGGGATGCTCGCCCAGCGATAAATTCCAAATGGGTCCTCAGCCATCTTTACCAGACGATTGGCAGGGCGGATTTTTTTGTCCCTGCCATGGTTCGACTTTTGACATGGCTGGACGCGTCTACAAAAACAAGCCAGCCCCAGACAATTTGGAAGTCCCCCCCCATATGTACCTTTCAGACACTCGTTTGCTGATTGGTGAAGACACGAAGGCTTAAGAAGACCATGGCTGAATTCAAAGAAACCTCGCCTGATGCGCCCTTGTCTGAAAAGACGTTGACATGGAT
>CANNNH010000328.1 GCA_947505915.1 Comamonadaceae bacterium | reverse complement strand
GCTTGACCATTCAACACCGTTTGCGCAAATGCAAACAAGGCTTCGCGAGATCCATTCACCGGCAGCACTTGGTTGACAGGCTCTGCGCTGACTTGGTAGCGGCGTTTGAGCCAGTCGCTGCAAGCCTGACGTAAGGCCAAACCACCGGCAGTGGCAGGATAAGCTGATAAAGCCTCCATATTTGCCGATAAAGCCTGCAAAACCAAGGCTGGTGCGGGGTGGCGAGGTTCGCCAATGCCAAGGCTGATAGCGGTTAAGTTTGGTTTGGGGATGACACCTGTAAACAAATGGCGTAAACGCTCAAAAGGATAGGGCTGAAGTTGGGCAAGGTGGGGATTCATGGCTGATATTATCGGGGTCTATGTACAGCTACCTCGACCCCAGCAAAGCCCAAGAATTCGCCATGGACCAGAAGCAGATGCTGCATTTGGCGCAAACCTTCCAAGACAGCTTGGAAAAAGACCTTGCTTCATTGCATTCTGCCTTGTCCAGTAAAGAAACCGAACCGGTTCAGCGCTTGCTGCACTCGCTCAAAGGCTATGTCACTTTTTTGTGTGGCCCCGACCTCAGCCAGCAGATGATTCAACTCGAAGCCATGAGCCGAGCCAAGCATTTGGCTGAACTCGCCATCGACATTGCCAAGGCCATTCCCCCCTTGCAAAACCTTTTAGCTGAAGTGGGTCAATGGATAGAAAAAGATTTAAAACCTGCTACCTGATTTTTTTATTCTTCAACGATTTAACCTTTAAAAGGGCTTTAGGTGCGTCTTAATTCGATCAAGCTCTCCGGTTTCAAGTCTTTCGCTGATCCGACAAATTTTTTATTGCCTGGCCAATTGGTCGGGGTTGTGGGGCCCAATGGTTGTGGTAAGTCCAACATCATTGACGCCGTGCGTTGGGTGCTGGGTGAGAGCCGTGCCAGCGAATTGCGTGGCGAGTCCATGCAAGATGTGATTTTCAACGGCACCACCAGCAGGAAACCCTCTAGCCGTGCCAGTGTTGAGCTGGTTTTTGACAACGCCTCGCACCGCGCAGGCGGACAGTGGAACCAGTTTGCTGAAATTGCCGTCAAGCGTGTGTTGACACGCGATGGCACCAGCAGTTACTACATCAATAACCAACCCGTGCGCCGCCGTGATGTGCAAGACGTGTTTTTAGGCACCGGTTTGGGGCCACGCGCATACGCCATCATTGGGCAAGGCACCATCAGCCGCATCATCGAATCCAAGCCTGAAGAGTTGCGTTTGTTTTTGGAAGAAGCTGCCGGTGTTTCCAAATACAAAGAACGTCGCCGCGAAACCGAAAACCGGCTGGGCGATACCCGCGAAAACCTCACACGCGTGGAAGATATTTTGCGTGAGTTGAACGCCAATTTGGAAAAACTCGAACGCCAAGCCGAGGTGGCTCAACGCTTCAAAGACCTGCAAAGCAAGTCCGCCCTTAAGCAACACCAGTTGTGGTTCTTAAAACGTGCAGAAGCTGAGGTCAGTCAAACCCAGTTGCAGCAACAAACCGAGCAAGCCAGCAATGCCTTAGAGGCCAAGACTGCCGACTTACGCCGTACCGAAAGTCAAATTGAAACGCTGCGTCAAGCCCATTACGATTCAGGCGAGCAAGTCAACCAAGCACAAGGCCAGTTGTACCAAGCCACCGCCGAGGTGGGTCGTTTAGAAGCGGAAATTCGTTTCGTAGTGGAAGGACGCCAACGGGCGCAAGAGCGCTTGCAGCAAATTCAAATGCAAATGGGCCAATGGTCTGCGCAAGCTGTGCAAGCCAGTGAGCAAACCCAAGCTTTGACCCTCGAGCAATCGCAGGCTCAAACCCTGCTTGAGAACAACCAGCAACAACGCCAGACCTTGGCCCAACAACAACCCGCCAGCGAACAGGGCTGGCGTGACGCGCTCAAAGCCTCACAAGACCAAGCGGCATTGGTGACCCAGGTGCAGCAGCACATCCAGGTGCTGGCCGCCGAGCAACGTGGCTTGCAAGACCAAATGCGCCAACTCGAACAACGGCAAAGCCGTTTGCAAGTGGACCAACACGCGCTTGCTGCGCCCGACAGCAGCCATGTCCAGCGTCTTGAGGCCCAATTGAACCAAGCGCAGCAGTCTGCAAGCCAGTTGTCGCAAGATCTGCAAACCTTGGAAGCCCAAACCCCGGGCTTAGACGAGGAACGTAAATCCGCACAAGCCAGCAGCAACCAACAATCGGCCACATTGGTGGAATTGCAAGCGCGTCACCAAGCCTTGACCGCATTACAAGAAAAACTGCGCACCGACGAGCGCTTGCTGCCTTGGTTGGCCAAGCATGGTTTGCAGAATTTAAAGCCTTTGTGGAACCGTGTGCATGTAACCTCAGGTTGGGAACAGGCTTTTGAAGCAGCATTGCGTGAACGATTGGCAGCTTTAGAGGTCAGCAAGCTCGACAGTGTTAAATCCTTCGCGTCCGATGTCCCCTTGGCAAAGCTGAGCTTTTACAGCCCCGCTGTGGCCACCAGTACTGCCAAATCTTCCAGCTTGTCGCCGCTTTTGGACCAATTGAAAGTCGATGACGCAGCCCTCAAGAGCTTGTTGGCGGATTGGTTAACGGGTTGCTACACCGCCCCCAACTTAGATGCCGCAATGGCTTTGAGAGAGAAGTTGCAAGCTGGCGAACATATCTTTATTCCCCAAGGCCATGCCGTTGGTTTGTACAGTGTTCATTTCTACGCACAAGACTCTGAACAAGCAGGTTTGCTTGCCAGGGCGCAGGAAATTGAAAACCTCGACAAGCAGATCCGTGCGCAGTCTTTGATTGCGCAAGAAGCCAAATCGCAACTCAGCCGTGCCGAGTCTGCTGCTTCTCAAGCGGCCAGCCAAAGAATGCAACTGCGTCAACAGTCCTCCGAGGCGCAGGCCAAGGTTCATGCGCTGAATGTCGATGTGCTGCGCTTGCAACAACAAGCCCAGCAGGTGAGCGAGCGCCAAGGGCAATTGGCGTCTGAACTCACTGAACTCCAAACCCAATCCGTTGCACTTGAACAAAAGCAGCAAGCCTCTCACGCTAAATTTGAAGAGCTTGACTTGCAGTTGGCGCAAACCCAAGAGCGCCATACCCAATTGCAAGATGCATCTTTGGCCAAGGAAAAAGAATTTCAAAGCTTGCGGGAGTCTTTGCTACAAACCGATAAGCAATGCCAAGAGGCTGAGTTCCAGGTTCGCAGCTTGCAAGCCCGTCAGCAAGAGTTGCAGCGCACCCAAGACACGGCAGCCCAGCAAATTGAAACGTTAAACAACGAACAAAGCCGGCAACAAGAAGAGCTCAATGTATTGAGCGACACCACCGCACGTGCTGGTTTGCAAGACGC
>CANNNH010000327.1 GCA_947505915.1 Comamonadaceae bacterium | reverse complement strand
GGCAGCGGTCATTGTGCGAGCCGATTCAGCCTATAAAAATATGAATGACTTGCTTGCGGCTATCAAAGCCAACCCCGGCAAGTTGAAAGCCAGCGGAACCGGGCAGGGCGGTATCTGGCATTTGGCCATAGCAGGCCTGTTGCGGGATCACAAGATTGAACCGTCTAGCGTACCTTGGGTACCCAGTAACGGGGCTGCCCCTGGTTTGCAAGATCTGGTGGCAGGGGGCATAGACATTGTTCCCGTTTCACTGCCAGAGGGGCGCTCATTGATAGACGCAGGCAAGGTGCGCAGTTTGGCTTTGATGAGCGACAAACCCTCTGCCTTGTACCCGAATGTCCCCACACTGAAAGCCGCTACCGGTAGCACCTGGACGCTGGCTGCTTGGCGCGGGGTGGTGGCACCCAAGGGCTTGCCTTTGGGTGTGCGTGACAAATTAGCTGCTGCGTTGAAAAAAATTGCTACCAGCAAAGACTACAGCGAGTTCATGGGCTCCCGTGGCTTTGGTGTACTGTATGCATCGCCAGATGACTTTTCTGCATTCATGGCCAGATCAAATACAGATTTGGGTGCAACGATGAAGGCCGTGGGCATCGCCAAATAAGTCACCTATGAAAATCAATGATGCCGTCTTAGGTCTTTTGCTCACGCTGATCAGTCTTGCGGTATTGCACACCATACAGTCCTACCCTGATATTGCGGGACAGCAAGTTGGTCCGGCTCTCTTTCCGGGCTTGATTGCTATTCTTCTTGGGATCTGCGGTATCGTTTTGATTTACCGTGGCTGGCAATCACGGCAACTTGTACCTTGGTTGCAAGCGGCCGATTGGTGGCATTCTCGACGCCATCTGACCGGGTTGATACTGCTCATAGCCGGTATCTTTTTTTATATGGTGGCATCCGAAGACCTTGGTTTTTTACCAACTGCATGCTTGCTGATGTGGACACTCATGGTGAATCTTCAAGTGGCGCCTGTACGTGCGGCCGTCTTGTCGCTCTTATTGAGTGCCTTGGTTCATTTTGCTTTTTACACCTTGCTGCGTGTGCCACTGCCTTGGGGAGTGTTGACCCCCTGGGCCTGGTAAGGTCGACGGGAAACAACTTATGTGGCCCGCAATTTCTCAGGCTTTCAGCATGGTGTTCGACCCATACACCTTGTTGGTCATGGTGCTCGCCTCTATGTACGGATTGTTCGTTGGCGCGGTGCCTGGACTCACCGCCACCATGGCCACTGCCTTGCTGGTGCCGGTTACTTTTTTTATGGCACCGATTCCTGCCATCGCCGCCATCGTCACAGCCACTGCGATGGCAATTTTTTCCGGCGATATACCCGGTTGTTTATTGCGCATCCCTGGTACACCAGCCTCTGCTGCCTATACCGATGAAGCCTTTGCTATGACCCGCAAAGGCCAAGCTGAATTAGCGCTGGGGGCAGGTCTGGTATTTTCTGTTGTCGGTGGTTTGTTTGGCACTGTAGTCTTGATTTTTGCTGCGCCTACTCTGGCAGATTTTGCTATTCAATTCAGCTCTTACGAATATTTCTGGCTGGTGCTGCTTGGTTTGACATGTGCAGTGTTCATCACTTCGAGTCATCCACTCAAAGGCATGGTGACTTTGTCGTTGGGTTTGCTGGTGGCTTGTGTCGGCTTGGGTAATCCCGCCGGTTTTCCCAGGTTTACTTTCGGCTCAGCTGAGATGACCGGTGGTATAGGCATGATTCCCATGATGATCGGCATGTTCGCAATTTCCGAGGTGATTCGCTTTGTGGTCGACACCTCACCACCGGCCCAACTGGTGACCGACAAAGTAGGCAATGTGCTGGCTGGTCAATGGCAGTTGGCCAAAAAATACCCCGTGCAGATTTTGCGCGGCAGTGCACTAGGCACGCTCGTGGGTGCATTACCAGGGGCAGGCGCAGATATTGCCGCATGGATGTCGTATGCCATCAGCAAGAAATTTTCCAAAGAACCCGAAAAATTTGGTACCGGCCATGTCGAAGGTATCGTCGAATCCGGTGCCGCCAACAACAGTGCGCTTGCCGGTGCTTGGATACCTGCATTGGTGTTTGGCATACCTGGCGACAGCATCACCGCCATCATCATCGGAGTGCTTTACATGAAGAACATGAACCCGGGACCGACTTTGTTTGTTACACAACCTCAGAATATTTATGCGGTATTTCTACTATTTATCATGGCCAACATCATCATGCTCCCCATGGGTATTTTGTGTATCAAGGCCGCCAAAAAAATCCTCAAAGTACCTCGCAATGTTTTGATGCCACTGATTCTTTTGTTTTGCACTGTGGGAACTTTTGCCATCAACAACTCCTTGTTCGATGTCGGCGTGATGCTGGTTGCCGGTTTGCTGGCTTATGTTCTGGAAGAAAATGACTTCCCGATTGCACCAGCCATTCTTGGCGTGGTCTTAGGTGGCATGCTGGAGGAAAACTTCATCACATCAATGATCAAGTCCAATGGCGATCTCAGCGCTTTCTTCGGTCGACCCATTGCTGCCTTTCTCGGCATAGCTACCTTGTTAGTCTGGTTTGTTCCGATCTGCTTGAAATTTTGGCGAGCTCGCTACAAAGACTGACTGCGCATCATCATCAAGCCTGCACCGACAAGCAAGACCATGCCGCACCAGGCCAATGTGTTGGGAATATCGCCCCAAACCACAAAGCCCATGACAACCGCTGTCAGCAGGCCCACATAGCGAAAAGGCGCAACTACTGTTAAGTCGGCACTGCGCGTGCTTTGAATCAGCAGGAAATAGCCGAGGCTAAGTAGCGCCGCTGCGCCACCCAAGCACGCCCAAGAGACCATGCTTACCGCTGCCCAGTCTTGCCACAAACTCCACACACCTGCCATCAACGTGGCAGTTGTCGCTGTGCACAAGGTCACCATCAAGGATGGAATGTGGGAAGGCACAAAACGCATGCTGATGTCGCGCAAAGCGTGTAACAAAGTGCCACCCAAACAGACCCAAGCCCAAAGGTTAAAGCCATCAGCTTGGGGTTGCACCACCAACAATACGCCTACAAAACCAGTGGCGATGATGAGCCAGTGGCGAAGGCTGACGCGAACACCCAATAGCAAGCCCGACAGCAAAGCAATCAACAAAGGGGTTGTCATATTGATGGCCGTGGCATTGGCCAAGGGCATGTGAAACATTGCAGTCAAATACACCAGACTGGCCAAACCATCTAAGCATGAACGAATCAATACCCAGCGGTCACGCAAAACTGTGATGGCGCTGCGTGGGTTTTTGAAAGTACCCATGTAAACACACAGCAATGCCAAACCCAGCATGGCCAAAAGGCCACGCAAAAAAATCAGTTGGGATGGG
>CANNNH010000326.1 GCA_947505915.1 Comamonadaceae bacterium | reverse complement strand
CTTTCCGTCCGGCGACCAAGCCGGTGCACTGTTAGAGCCCTTGAAATTGGCCAGCACCCTGCGCTTACCTGATGCGATGTCGTGTATGTAAACCACCGGCTTACGCGATTCAAACGAGACATAGGCTAGTTCGTTGCCACTGGGTGACCAACTGGGCGAAATAATGGGCTCTTGACTGGTCAAAGCTGCTTGGGGGTTCTCTCCATCTGCATCTGCCACCCAAAGCAAGTGTTTCGGTCCTTGCTTGGTGATATAGGCAATACGGGTAGAAAAAATACCTTTATCGCCTGTTAATTTTTCATAAACTTGATCTGCAATGCGGTGGGAAACCAAACGCAGGTCTGCAGGAACAACCACATAGCTTTGCCCTCCCATGTCTTCGCCCTTGACCGCATCCCACAAGCGAAAACGAACATCAAAGCGACCATCAGCCATTCGCGAAATGCTGCCGGTTAAAAGAGCGTCTGCCGGTTTTTGCCGTATAGGCTCAAAGTTGGGTCGACTGACTTCATCAATGACCATGCCAGCGGGCGTACTGCGAAATTGCCCGCTTCGTTCAAGGTCTGCAGCGACGATTTGGGTGATTTTTTGCGGTGCGGTGTCTTCGCCACGAAAGTTGGCTATGGCAATGGGGATTTGCGTCACGCCAACGCCAGAAATTTCCACCCTGAAATCGGCTTGTGCAGGCATAGCCCATGCAAAAGCCAAAACGATCATACCTAGAGGAGATAAGAACGAAGTCATTGCTTTCCTTGGTTCAAACAATACAAAGTGAAATATTTGCCATAGGCAGCTTGCGCTTGCATGATGCAAACAGCCAGCCCCATGGCGCCATCCAAAAACCCTAAGCGAAAAATATAACTCTTGATGAAGGCAACAAGACCAGAGCTGACAGCGCGTGACATGGTTGTGGTGTGTCCTTGCGCAAATTTTTGCGCGGCCCATGCTTGACTGTAAAGCTGTAATTTACGCCAATAGGATTGCGCTGAGGGGTAACTGTAATGAAGCAGGGAGTGCTGAAGTTTCCCCTTGACGTGTTTGTCGGTTGAAATTAGTTTTTCATGAACCACATCATCGCTGAAGCGGGCGGTGTGCTTTTGAAACAACCTAGCCACGCGGTCGGGTCGCCAGCCACAGTGGTGTATCCATTGCCCGCAAAAATTGGTCAAACGTGGAATGTCGTAAAGCGAGTGTTGGGGCTGGGATAAAACCCGTTGAATTTCGAGGGCCAAATCGTTAGAGACGCGCTCGTCCGCGTCTAGGGAGAGAACCCAGTCATGACTGGCATAACTCAGGGCTTTGTTTTTTTGTGGGCCAAAGCCATCCCAACTTTCGGCAATAAGGACTTTGGCGCCTGAATTTCGAGCAAGCGATACGGTGTCATCGGTGCTTTGTCCGTCAAGCACAATCACCTCATCTGCAAAAGCCACGCTTTCAAGACAGGCCACAATATTGGCGCTTTCATTGCGTGTGATGATGATGACACTCAAAGGCATAAAGCGATTCTAACCAAGCGATTTTTCAGTGTCGTCATAATCCGAAAAAAATTCTAAATTAAACATGACCTCACAGCCCCGTATTCGGCATCGACTTGTTCGCGCATTTGCCCATTTCACCCATCCTATCAGTGCATGGGTAGTGACTGCCGTTTGTGTGGTGCTGGTGTCCGTGACAGAGCCCTTGATCCCAGCCTTACTTAAACCGTTACTCGACAAAGGTTTTGCACAAAATGATTTTCCTGTATGGCAGGTACCCATCGCCTTGATTGGCTTATTCGGTTTACGCGGTTTGGGCGTCTTCCTCAGTCAGGTGGCCATGGCAAAAGCCACCAATCATGGCTTGATTCAACTGCGAATGAAGATGTTTGCGCGTTTGCAAAATGCCGATCTGGCTTTATTCAAACAGCAAACCGCGAGCGCACTGGGCAATACCTTGGTTTTTGAGGTCCAAAACGGGGCGCAGTTGATGGTGAGTTCAGTCATGAGTTTGGTACGCGACAGCCTGACATTGCTCGCCTTAGTGGCCTACCTTCTGTATTTAAATTGGCAACTGAGTTTGATTGTGGCCCTGCTGTTTCCTGCGGTGGCATGGTTGATGAAAGCCTTAAGCAAACGCTTGTACCAAATCACCCGAGACACGCAAACAGCCACCGATGAACTCGCCTATGTGGTTGAAGAGACCTCACTTGCCTACAGAGAAATACGGCTTCACCATGCCCAGTCAATGCAAATCAGTCGATTTGAAATTTTGGCAAAAACACTGCAACGCTTGGCCATGAAAACCTCTATCGCCAGTTCAAGCATGACCCCTATGACCCAGATTTTGTCTGCCATCGCCTTGTCTGGTGTGATCAGCGTGGCTTTGATGCAAAGCCAACAAACTGGAATGACTGTGGGCGGCTTTGCTGCTTTTGTCACCGCGATGTTGATGTTGATTGCTCCGATCAAACACCTGTCTGAAATTACCGGACCTCTCACACGAGGTCTTGCGGCACTGGAACGCGGCTTTGAACTGATTGAAAATACGCCCCTAGAAACTGGAGGCAGTTACCAATCGGCAAGAGCTCGGGGCCATATTGTGTTGGAGGATGTCTCTGTGAAGTACCAACCAGACATGCCTTGGGCTTTGCATCACATCAATTTGAATATTCAACCAGGTGAAACGGTTGCCTTGGTGGGAACATCTGGCTCAGGTAAATCCACGCTGGCCAATGTGTTGCTTCGTTTTGTTGGCATCACTGATGGCAAAGTATCACTGGATGGCACGCCCCTGGAAGACTGGAATTTGTTGTCATTGCGCCAACAGTTTGCGTTGGTAAGCCAAAACGTGGTTGTTTTGAATGACAGCCTTGCCGCCAACGTTGCGTTAGGCCAAACACCAGACGAGCAACGGGTGATTGCCTGCCTGCAAGCCGCACATTTGGGCGATTACCTTGCTGGCTTGCCGCAACATATTCACACCTTGGTAGGTCATAACGCGTCCACCTTGTCTGGTGGGCAGCGACAGCGCTTAGCGATTGCCAGAGCGCTGTACAAAGACGCGCCCGTGCTTATTTTGGATGAGGCCACATCAGCACTGGATAACGAGTCAGAGCGATTGGTGCAAGACGCTCTTCAAAGCCTGCAAAAAAACCGAACCACGCTGGTGATCGCCAATCGACTAACCACCATTCAAAATGCTGACCGCATTGTTGAGCAGGGCACGCACCAACAGTTGCTGCAAGCGCAAGGTGCTTATGCTGCGATGTTCAAACTGAGTCAGTCTGGCGTTTTGTCTTAGCAAATAAGGTCGACACTGCTGATACAAATTCTTCAACACTCGGTTGAATTAAGCGCAGACACCAAGCTTCGTTATGAAATGAG
>CANNNH010000325.1 GCA_947505915.1 Comamonadaceae bacterium | reverse complement strand
CGTCCTGGGGTGACAAAGCCAACATCATGGCTGTTTCCATCGCGCCCGCGTGCGCACCAAAGCGATGTTCCTCGGCGCTGAACAGGCCCATCACCGCCTCCCCCAAGGGCAGTTGGTACCAACTGGTGCCAAACACCAACAGGCCATGGCGGGCACGCAACTCGCGGGCCACCCCATCCATCAAGCCCACATTTCCCCCGTGCGCGTTGAACAAGACCATTTTTTTTAAACCTGCACGCGCCACGCTGGCCCCAATATCGCACCAGAGTTCAATCAACGTGGCGGGCCCCACACTGAGTGTGCCTGCAAACGCGGTGTGCTCGGTGCTCAAACCCAGGCTTTGGGTGGGCAAAAACAGCACCGGGTCGGCGCTGGTTAAGTGGGTGAGCGAAGCCGCCACCACGCCATCCACCAAGGTGGTGTCGACACTCAAGGGCAAATGGGGGCCATGCTGTTCGGTGGCACCCAAGGGCAATACGGCCACCGCCCGCTCAGCATCGAGCAGGGCAAAGTCGGTGGTGGTGAGTTGGGCCCAGAAATGAGATGTAATGTCCATCCCCTCATCTTAAGGACTTTGCAACAAAGCCAACCGTGCTGAGGTGGATTGGACCATTCGCTACCATCGGCACCTCATGTTTTGCAAATCCCACTTTCGCAATGCTTTGTCCGCTTTGGCCTTGATGCTGGGCTGTGTGGGCGGCCTTTGGGCACAAAGCAACGCTGCCGTGGTCAATACCGGCCAAGTGCGCGCTGAATTGATGGTCTGGGCGCCACAAGGCCTGGGGCCGGGCAAAACCATGTGGCTGGGACTGCACATTCAGCATCAGAAGGGTTGGCATACCTATTGGAAGAACCCAGGAGACTCTGGCCTGCCCACCCAATTGCAATGGCAACTGCCCTCGGGATGGTCGGCGGGCGAAACCCATTGGCCCATACCCGACAAAATCCGTGTGGGCGAAATGACCAACTATGGTTTTGAGGGCTCGTCTTTATTGGCGGCTCCCGTCAGCATGACCGCGGCAGCCAAGCTCACAGAAGCGCTAGAAGTGACTTTGCAAGCCAACTGGCTGGTGTGCCGACAGGAATGCATCCCGCAAGAAGGCCGATTTGTGTTGCGCATTCCCGGCCAAAGCAGCCAAGCGGTGAATGGTGCGCTGTTCGAAGCCTTGTTGCGCCAGCAACCTCAAGCGCTGGCAACGGGCGCGTCGCTCGCCCAAGTGCACCCAGACCGCTTGGCTCTGACCATCACGGGCCTGCCGCAAACTGTTTGGGGCCAAAAGCCTGCGGTGTTTATCGAATTGCCCGAGGTGATCGACCATGCGGGCGAAACCCATCCCCGCAGCCAAGGCCAATGGCACGCCGACCAATGGCAAATGGATCTGCCCCTGCACCCCATGCGCAGCACTCAGCCGCAAGACCTGCCCTTGGTGCTGGTGTTCGGCAAAGGCGCTGAATCCAGCGCCTGGCGGGTGAGCCTGCCCGTCAGTGGCGTGTGGCCTGCGCTGCCCAGCCCCGGCGCGGGCCTGGGCCAACTGCCCAGTTCAACACCTGCCATCTCTGTGAGCGCAACCAGCAGCCCACTGGGTGCAGATTGGGGCGCCAGTTTTTGGCTGGCCTTGATCACCGCTTTGTTGGGGGGCTTGGTGCTCAACCTCATGCCTTGCGTTTTGCCTGTTTTGGCCATCAAGGTGGTGGCTTTGGGTTTGCCGGGGCAAAGCCCTCGCCAACGGCGCAGGGATGGGGCGGCCTATAGCGCTGGTGTGGTGCTCACTTTTGTGGCTTTGGGTGCTGCGGTTTTGATGTTTCGTGCGGCCGGTGAGCAACTGGGGTGGGGCTTTCAACTCCAGTCCCCCCTGTTTGTCAGCGCCCTGGCCTTGTTGTTCACCGCCCTGGCCCTGAACCTGATGGGTTTGTTTGAATGGGGCCAGTTGTGGCCTGCCGCTTGGGGTGGGTGGCAATCACAACACCCGGAGTTCAATGCCTTCGCCTCAGGGGTGCTGGCGGTGGGGCTGGCTTCCCCTTGCACAGCGCCCTTTGTGGGTGTCTCGATGGGCTGGGCCTTGAGTCAAGCCTGGCCCAGTGCGCTGGCGGTTTTGGCCGCCATGGGCGTGGGCATGGCTTTGCCCTATGCCCTGCTCAGCCTGTGGCCCACATTGGGCAAGTTCCTTCCCCAGCCTGGCGCTTGGATGAATGTTTTCAAAACCCTGATGGCTTTCCCTTTGTGGATCACGGTGGTGTGGTTGTTATGGGTCTTGGGCCAACAAACCAGTTTGGACGCCGCCATGGCCATGCTGCTGGTCTTGCTGGCCACAGCCGCGCTGATTTGGTCCTGGGGTTTGCCCAAACCTATTCGCCAGTGGTTGGTGCTTTTGTCCTGCGCGGCTTGGTTGGCCTGTGCCTGGGTGACTTGGCCCCGGTTGAACGCGTCTGAAGAACCCAGCCGCACGGCCAGCGCAACCTGGCAAAGTTGGTCCTCGCTGGCAGTGAAAGATCGATTGGATCGAGGGCAAGCGGTGTTTGTCGACTTCACCGCCGCTTGGTGTGTGACTTGCCAGTTGAACAAACAAACCACGTTGAGCCACCCCGATGTGCTGCGTGAATTTGAACGCCAAAACATCAGCCTGATGCGGGCCGACTGGACGCGACGAGATCCAGCGATCACCCGCGCTTTGGCCGAATTGGGCCGCAGCGGCGTACCCGTTTATGTGTTGTACCAACCTGGCCAAGCACCGCTGGTCTTGTCTGAACTGCTCAGCCCAACCCTGGTCCTCAACACCCTGAAACAGCGTTGACCCAGATGCTGAGCACATCTTGAAGACCCGGGTATTTGGGGTCGACCTGCCCTGCCACAATAAGCTTTATGAACGCACCACTCCTCAACGACACCTTCCTCAAAGCCTGCTTGCGTCAGGCCACCGACCACACCCCCGTTTGGCTGATGCGCCAAGCCGGACGTTACCTGCCCGAGTACTGCGCTACCCGCGCCAAAGCCGGCAGTTTCATGGGGCTGGCCACCAATGTGGACTACGCCACCGAAGTGACCTTGCAGCCGCTGGACCGCTATGCGCTGGATGCGTCGATTTTGTTTTCCGACATCCTGACCGTGCCCGACGCCATGGGCTTGGGGCTTTCATTCGCCCTGGGCGAGGGGCCCAAATTTGCCAAGGTGGTGCGGGATGAAGCCGCCGTGGCCGCTTTGGCGGTGCCCGATATGCACAAGCTGCAATACGTGTTTGACGCGGTCACCAGCATTCGCAAGGCATTGAAGGGCCGCGTGCCCCTCATTGGTTTTTCGGGCAGCCCTTGGACGCTGGCTTGCTATATGGTTGAAGGAGGCGGCTCGGACGACTACCGTTTGGTCAAGAGCCTG
>CANNNH010000324.1 GCA_947505915.1 Comamonadaceae bacterium | reverse complement strand
GCGCTTAGGTGCTGGCGAAGAATTCGTCGGCGAGGGCATCTTGGCGGTCACCAAGGCTTTGCTCGAGTCGGGCGTGGCTTATGTGGCCGGCTACCAAGGCGCACCCATTTCCCACCTGATCGATGTGCTGGCCGACGCCCAAGACATTTTGCAAGAGCACGGCATTCGGTTTGAAAACAGCGCCAGCGAGGCCACGGCCGCAGCCACCTTGGCCGCTTCGGTCAATTACCCCTTGCGGGGCGCGGTCACCTTCAAGGCCACGGTGGGCACCAATGTTGCCTCCGACGCCTTGGCCAATTTGGCCTCCGGTGGCGTGACCGGTGGCGCATTGATCGTGGTCGGCGAGGACTACGGCGAAGGCTCCTCCATCATGCAAGAGCGCAGCCATGCATTTGCCATGAAGTCGCAAATTTGGTTGCTCGACCCGCGGCCAAACTTGCCCAGCATGGTCAAGGCCGTCAAGATGGGTTTTGAGTTGTCCGAAGCCAGCCACACCCCGGTGATGTTGCAGTTGCGCATCCGTGCCTGCCATGTGCATGGGCGTTTTACCGCCAGTGACAATGTGCGCGCCCCGTTTGCGCTGCACGAAGCCATGGAGCAACCGAAGCGGGATGTCAGCCGCATTGTGTTGCCGCCCGCGAGCTTTGTGCACGAGCAAGAAAAACTCACCCAACGCTGGCCTGCGGCGGTGGCGTTCATTGAAAAAAATCAACTGAATGAATTTTTTGAGGGCGATCTTCAAGACGTGGGCATCGTGGTGCAAGGTGGCAATTACAACGCCTTGGTGCGGGTGCTGGAGCGCTTGGGCTTGGCCGATGTCTATGGCCGCAGCCGGGTGCCCTTGTATGTGATGAACGTCGCCTACCCCGTGGTCGATGCCGAAGTGTTGCGCTTTTGCCAGGGCAAACGCGCGGTCTTGCTGGTGGAAGAGGGCCAACCCAATTTTGTGGAGCAAAACGTCGCCACGGTGCTGCGCCAAGCCGGTTGCAGCGCGGTGCTGCACGGCAAAGACTTGCTGCCACCGGCGGGCGAATACACCGTCCATGAGGTGCTCAAAGGGGTGCGGGCCTTTGCCCAGAAATACGGTTTGTTGGATGCGGTCCAAGCACCCAGCGCCAAAGGTTTGGTGTTCACCCAGCCAACTCCTGTGGCCAGCGCACCCACCCCCGTCAAGGCCCACAAAGTGATTGCGCTCAAGCCCTTGCAGCAGGTCGTGCAACCGCGCCCACCCGGCTTTTGCACCGGCTGCCCAGAGCGCCCGATTTTTGCGGCCATGAAGTTGGTTGAAAAAGAATTGGGCCCGCACCATGTCAGCGCCGACATTGGCTGCCATCTGTTTTCCATCTTGCCGCCGTTTCACATCGGCAACACCACCATGGGTTACGGTTTGGGCACCGCTGGGGCCTCGGCCATGAATGTGCCGGCGGGCAAGAAGGCCATCTCCATCATGGGTGATGGCGGGTTTTGGCACAACGGCCTGACCAGCGGCATTGCCAATGCGGTGTTCAACCGCAGCAACAACCTGACCATCGTGGTCGACAACAGCTACACCTCGGCCACCGGCGGGCAAGACGTGCTCTCGTCCAAGGCCCTCAACCCCACCCGCAGCACCGGCCACCTGATTGAGAAGGCGGTGCGTGGGGTTGGGGTGGAATGGGTGCGCACCTTCAAGCGCACCTATGACGTGGCGGGGATGCGCGACGCTTTGAAAGAAGCCTTGACCAGCACCCACGCAGGCCCCAAGGTATTGGTGGCCCAGTCCGAGTGCATGCTCAACCGCCAGCGGCGCGAAAAACCCCAGGTGCGCGCCCAACTCGCGGCCGGCAAACGGGTGGTGCGCGAGCGTTTCGGCGTCGATGCAGACACTTGCACCGGCGACCGAGCGTGTATCCGCATTTCAGGATGCCCATCCTTGTCGATCAAACCCAACCCCGATCCATTGCGCACCGACCCGGTCACCACCGTGCTCGACAGTTGTGTCGGATGCGGCATGTGTGGCGAGGTGTCCCACGCGGCGGTGCTGTGCCCCTCGTTTTATAAAGCCCAAATCGTCAGCCACCCCTCGGCCTGGGAGCGTTGGTGGGATGGCTTGCGCTCGCGCATGGTCGCCGGCTTGCAGCGCCGCCGCGCCCAACAATTGGCGCAATGGGCTTTCTGATGACCATGGCGAATTCACCCCAGCCCATCAAGATCGCCATCCTCGCCATGGGCGGCGAGGGCGGTGGCGTGCTGGCCGACTGGATCGTGGACTTGGCCGAACACGCCGGCCATTGGGCGCAAACCACTTCGGTGCCCGGTGTGGCCCAGCGCACCGGTGCGACCATTTATTACGTCGAGTTGTTTCCCAAAGCCACGCCCGGTGCGGTGGGGCTGGAGCCTGTGTTGGCCTTGATGCCCTTGCCCGGGGACGTGGATATTGTGCTGGCTTCCGAGCTGATGGAAGCCGGTCGCGCGGTGCAGCGCGGCTTGGTCACCACCGACAGAACCACCTTGATTGCATCGACCCACCGGGTGTACTCCATCACCGAAAAATCAGCCTTGGGCGATGGCCGCGTGGACCCCGAGCAACTGTTGGCCCATGCCGAGGCTGCCGCCCAGCGCCTGGTGTGTTTTGACATGGCCGCCTTGGCAGAGCAAGAGGGCAGTGTCATCAGTGCGGTGTTGTTCGGTGCGCTGGCGGGGGTGGGCCTGTTGCCGTTCTCCCGCGATCAGTTTGAAGCCACCATCGAGCGTGCGGGTTTGGGCGTGAAAAGCAGTTTGCGTGCATTTGCCCAAGGCCTGGCCCAAGCGCACAGCCCTGTCGTGGTTGTGCCTGCGCCAGCCCAGCCCGAAGCGGTCAAACCGGTGCCCCAAGACCCGGTCATGCGCGACTGTGTGGACCAAGTGTGGGCGATGCTGGCTGAGCCGGCCCGGTCCTTGGCCATCGAAGGGGTGCGGCGCATGGCCGATTACCAAGACCCTGCCTATGCGCAACTGTATGTGGCCCGTTTGCGCCGCGTGCATGAGCTGTTGGCCCAAGACCCGCTGGATTTGATGGCCGCCTTGGCACGCCATTTGGCCTTGTGGATGTCGTATGAAGACACGGTGCGCGTGGCCGACCTGAAAACCCGGGGCACCCGTTTTTCCCGGGTGCGCGAAGAGGTCCATGCCCAAGCCGATCAGTTGCTGCGCATCAATGAATACATGCACCCCCGTTTTCAAGAGGTGTGCGAAACCTTGCCTGCGGGTTTGGGCGCTTGGCTGTGGGCTTCGCCCACATGCCGTCGCTGGGGCGAGCGCTGGCTCAGCCATGGCCGTGTGGTTCAAACCAACTCGTTGGGCGGATTTTTTCTCTTGTATGCGGTCTCGGCCTTCAAGCCCTGGCGGCGTGG
>CANNNH010000323.1 GCA_947505915.1 Comamonadaceae bacterium | reverse complement strand
CATGGGTTTTGGTGCCGCGCGAACCCACGATTTGGAAGTGTGGTTGCCTGCACAAAACACTTACCGCGAAATCAGTTCATGTTCGAACTGCGAAACCTTTCAGTCGCGCCGTATGCAAGCACGTTTTAAAAATGCGCAAGGCAAAAACGAGTTGGTCCATACTTTGAACGGCTCTGGTTTGGCGGTAGGCCGTACCTTGGTCGCAGTGCTAGAAAACTACCAACAAGCTGATGGCAGTGTGCGTGTGCCTGAAGCGCTTCTTCCCTATATGGGCCTCATCCAAATTCTCAAACCGTAAACACCCAAAGGACTTCTTATGCGCTTTTTGCCCGTTGTTGTAAGTACTGTGTTGCTCTTGCTAGCGGCTTGCGCCAATATGCCCATGGGGGCTGGAAGAACGTCTTCCAGCGTGGATATGTCAGGGGCAGATTTGCTGGGGCAAACCCAGTTGCCGCCAGGCGCTCGTATCTTGCATGAGCAGTCTCTGGTGATTGGTACCGGTGAAAACTGGGTAGGTCGTGTGGTGATGGATTCAGCCCGCGACACCACCTCTGCCTACAGTTATTTCCTAGAAAACTACCCCAGCCAAGGCTGGACATTGTTGTCAGCCATTCGAGCCAAGTCCAGTGTGCTGGTGTTTAACAAAGGCGAGCGCAATGTCACCATTGAAATCCAAGAAGGCAACCCCTTGGCAGGTGGCTCGGCTATGGTGATTTTGACGCTGGCACCGCGCAGTGCCAATGTGGCGTCACCCGCTGCCGCAGTTAAAAAACCTGTACCTGTAGAGGACGCGGTTCCTACCAAGCCTTGAAGCTTTAAAATTTCAGCCCTATCGACAGTCAGGAAAGATGGCAGAGTGGTCGAATGCACCGGATTCGAAATCCGGCGTACAGGTTTACCTGTACCGAGGGTTCGAATCCCTCTCTTTCCGCCAATTAGTCAATGAATTCAATACTTTTTGAGTTGAATGAACGGCATGTTTGTCTCCGACAATTGATTTATCAACAAAAAATACTGATAAACCCTAGTAGGGGTATTCCCTGAAAAAAATTTTTATCTTGATAAAATTTTGATAAGGCAATGTTGCCTTTTTTTCTTAAGGAATACCTAGTGAGCTTTACTAAAATTTCTGCCATCACTTTGGCAGTCTCAGCTTTGGTTGCTACTTCTGCATTTGGCCAAGACAAAAACTTGTCCACTTTGCAACGCATGGGCAACACAGACACCAATATGAACATTCCTACCGTCCCTCAGGAAGGTAAAAATGCCGATGCCATTCGTGCTAACTTGAAGAAAGTCAAGTTGCCTGAAGGTTTCAAAATTGATCTGTACGCTGTCGTTCCAGATGCACGTTATATGGCAGTGGCTCCATCCACCAACATGCTGTTCGTCGGTACACGCAAAACCACCGTTTGGGCCGTGACCAACCGCAACAACGGTGATGCAGCTACCGAAGTTAAGCCTTTCGCACCCGCCATCAAATTCAGCAACCCCAACGGCGTTTGCTTTACCAAAGACGGTTTCTTGGTTGTGGCTGAATCCAACCGCATGTTGCACTTCCCTGCCGCTGAATACTTCTATGAAGGTCCAGATGTTGCAGTTGGCGTGGTCGTGCCTGAAGGCAAGATGATCCCCGTGGAAGAGCAATCTTTCAACCACACAGGTCGCGTTTGTAAAATTGCCAACGACGGCAAAATCTACGTGACATTGGGCCAGCCCTACAACGTTCAGCCCAAAGAAAAAGTCGCTTTGTATGATGAAGTCGGCATTGGTGGTGTGATCCGCTACGACGGCATTGACGGCACAGGCCGCATGGTTTACTCCAAAGGCATGCGTAACCCCGCTGGTATCACCATTGGACCAAAGGGCGACATCTGGACAACCGACAACCAAGTTGACGGTCTGGGTGACGACATTCCTCCCGGCGAGTTGAACAAGCTGACCAAGGCAGGCGAACACTTCGGTTTCCCCTTCTACAACGGCAAGTTCAAAGTTGCTGGTTCTGCTGCAGCACCTGACCTGAAGGACATGAAAGAGCCAGCCGGCATGATCTCTCCTCAAGTCGAGTTCCCTGCTCACCAAGCTCAGTTGGGCGTAGCTCACTACACTGGCAAGGCTTTCCCTGCTAAGTACCAAGGTGGTTTGTTTGTGGCTGCCCACGGTTCATGGAACCGCAGCACTCCCAGCGGTTACCTGCTCAACTTCATTCCTGTCAAGGCCGATGGCAATGCAGGACCTGCAGAAGTGTTTGCTGATGGTTTCTTGGACAAGACGACCAACCGTGCGCTGGCTCGCCCTGTTGACGTGGCCAATTTGCCTGACGGCTCCATCCTGGTGTCTGACGACTACGCCGGTGCGATTTACCGCATCAGCTACACCGGTCAGTAATCTGGTTTGATTCACGGGCCTTGTGCCCGTGGTCAGTAACTGTCTAGCGGGGTCTCTCACGAGACCCCGCTTTTTTACAATAGAAAAATGAAAAAATTTGTATTTGTATTTACGCTTTGTGCCTTCAATAGTTTTGCCAACGAGGTGGCCGACGGCCGCGCCAAAGCCGATGCTGCCTGCGCCCTGTGTCATGGAGCGAACGGTATTGCCGGCATGCCCAGCGCCCCCAACCTCGCCGGGCAACAAGCCATTTACCTCAGCGAACAGCTGAAGAACTACCGCAGTGGCAAACGCCACCATGAGGTGATGGGCGTGATTGCTAAATCTTTAACAGATGCAGATATTGCAAATCTGTCAGCTTGGTACAGCGCCATCAAGGTAACTGTTGAAGCGCCTTGATATGTTCAAGTGTGCAAGCTTTCTGCTGTGTTGGCTGCTGATTACGCCAGCCCAAGCGGCCACGAGCGCGCGTTTTTTGACGGCCGCTGAAATGCAAGCCAGTCTGCTTTCAGAGCTGGAAGAGGTGCGCTTTAATGGTCGCAACTACATCATGGGCGTGGTGGATACGCTGATGCTGACCAAATCATCCGCTATATGTATGCAGGAAAAAACTGAGATTAATCAGATCGCTGACTTGGTAAAACTGCAATTGCAGCTACGCCCAGAATTGATGCGTTACAACGCTGCTGGGGTAGTACGGGAAATAATGGTGGCGAATTTCCCTTGCGTTTGAATTACCAGACTCAGTTGAGCAAAAGCTTTTTCGCTTCTTTCAAAATCTTCAGAGCTTCATCTTCTTTGCCCTCTTTGAACAGACGTTCGCCTTCTTCGCGCATAGCCTTGGCTTTTTCAAGCTCTGCACCAGTTTTGGTGGTCTTGCCAAAAGCGTTGTCCACGTATTTCATTTCACAGGGAACGGGGCCTGGGCAGTGGGCGAAAGCCAAAGAATGCATGGACAAAACCAAGATCAACCATAATTGCTTCAT
>CANNNH010000322.1 GCA_947505915.1 Comamonadaceae bacterium | reverse complement strand
TTTGCCTCCCAAGCGGCGGCACAAGGCGCAAAAATCACTGTTCAAGCCATCACCCAAGCATCCCCCAACATTCCGCAGTACACCCGGGTGGACCAACCCATGTTGCGCGATGGCATTGCCAAGGCCACCAATGGCCGCGTCGAGATGGTGCTGGCCTCTTGGCCTGAGCGCAATGTGAGCGGGCCAGAGGTGTTGCGTTTGGTGCGCTCGGGCCAAGTGGACATCGCGGCAGCGCCGCTGACCACGGTGTCGGGCGATGTGCCCATTTTGGATGGTGTTGATTTGGCCGGCATGAATGCCGACGTCAAACAGGCCCGCCGCGTGGCCGACGCCATGATGCCGGTGGCCAACAAAGAACTCGAGCGCATGGGCATCAAACTGATCGCCACCTATCCTTTTTCGGGCCAGATGCTGTTTTGCCGCAAAGCCATTGCGTCATTGGCAGACCTCAAGGGCTTGAAGGTGCGCACCAACGGCCCCTCGGCCGGTGATTTGATCAAGGGCCTGGGTGGCCAGCCGGTGTCCATCGCTTTTGGCGAGGTTTACACCGCTTTGGAGCGTGGCACGGTGGATTGCGGCATCACCGGTGCGGGCTCGGGCAACGGCGCCAAGTGGACCGAAGTCACCACCCACCTGTACAACTTCCCCTTGTCTTGGTCCACCTCGGGCTACTTTGTGAACCTGGCTTGGTGGAACAAACTCGAACCCGCCATCCGCGCTGAATTTGAAAAGACCTTCAATGCGGTGCAAGAAGCGCAGTGGAACATGGGCACCGAGTCCACCGAAGATGGCATTGCCTGCAACCTGGGCCGGGCCAATCAGTGCAAGCTGCACACCTTGCTCAAGCGCCCCATGATCGAAATCAAGCCGCCCGCCAACATCATTGCCACCTTGCAAAAAGAATTGTCTGAAGATGTGTTGCCCGGTTGGTTCAAGCGCTGTGGCGACCGTTGTGCCAATGTGTACAAAGAGGTGATTGAGCCCATCACCGGCGTCAAGCCAGTGCTTGGCCGCTGAAGTGTTTGACCTGATAGCCAGGCTCAATCGCCACGCCATGTCGATGGCGGGCCTGTGCTATTTGGCCATCACCGCGTTGATTTGTTTTGACATCGTGGCGCGGCGCTTGCTGGGTTTTTCCAGCGGCGCCACCACCGAAATGTCGGGCTACCTGATGGCCGTGGGCATGAGTTGGGGCATGGCTGGTGCCTTGTACGAACGTGCCCATGTGCGCATCGATGTATTGATCCAAAAATTCCCTCTGCGCTGGCGCACCTGGCTGCACCTGTTTTCCTTGAGTTGCTTGCTGGTGGCGGTGTCCTTTTTTGTGTGGGGATCTTTTTCCATCGCCTTGGATTCATGGACCTTTGGCTCCACCGACTTGTCCAGCATGCGCGTGCCTTTGATCATTCCCCAGGGCCTGTGGGCTTTGGGCTTCGGTTTGTTTTTGATCGCCACAGTGGCCATCATGTGCCGCAGCTTGGTGCTGTGGTGGGGCAATGAACCCGAAAAAATGGATCAAATGCTGAATGCGCGCAACTATGAAGAGGAAGCCGCAGAAACCTTGCGGGCGGTCGGTGACAAACGGACCGCGCCAATGGCGGCTGGTCGGTCATGATCGCCGCCGTTTTTGTGCTGGTGTTGGCACTGGTCATTGGGGTTTCGTCCTTGATGGGTGGCGGTGCGGCTGTGCAGGTGTCACAAGCCGTCCCGTGGTGGGCATTGGTGGCCGTTGTGCTGGCCTTTGTGGCCTTTTTCGCCGGGGGCGTGTACATCGGTGCCGCCTTGGCGGTGTTGGCCTTGCTGGCGGGTTTTGGTTTGTCCGACCGACCGTTTTGGAACTTCATTGGCGAAATGCTGTGGGCACCGTCCACCAATTTTGTGCTGGTGTCCGTGCCTTTGTTTTTGCTGATGGGCGAAATCATGTTGCGCGCCGGTTTGTCGGACCGGCTTTACCGCGCGCTCAATGTATGGGTCGGCCGTTTGCCGGGCGGCTTGTTGCACACCAACATCATGTCTTGCGGCGTGTTCTCGGCCATCGCTGGGTCCAGCGTGGCCACCGCCGCGACCATGGGCTCGGTGGCTTTGCCGTATTTTGAGAAAAGCCATTACCCACCCAAATTGGTGCTGGGCTCTTTGGCGGCGGGCGGTGCTTTGGGCAACCTCATACCGCCGGGCATCACCTTCATCATCTACGGCCTGATCACCGAGACGTCGGTGGGCGCCTTGTATTTGGCCGCCATTGGCCCCAGCGTGCTGGTGGTGGTGTTGTTTTTGGCGGTGATTTTTTACTACAGCATCA
Organism: Comamonadaceae bacterium; assembly: GCA_947505915.1. Next base: position 1,084 of record CANNNH010000322.1, on the reverse strand, counting down.
AGCTCAAAATTTCCGCCGAAAACAATGCGTCTTTGACGTTGTCGGCCAAGCTGCTGAGCTTGATTGACCTGTTCCCCACGTTGTTGCTCATTGGCTTGGTCTTGGGCACCATTTATGCTGGCTGGGCCACGCCCACCGAGTCGGCGGCCTTGGGTGTGGCGGGCAGCATCGTGCTGGCCCTGGTCGATCGCAAGCTGAATTGGCGGATGTTGCGCGAGTCCATGGATTCGACGGCGCGCACCACCTCGATGATTGCTTTGATTTTGTTTGGCGCGTATTTGCTGAATTACATTTTGTCTTCCCTGGGCATTCCGCAAATGCTGGCCAAGTTCATGACCGGGTTGCCATTGCCGGGGTGGGCCATCATGTTGGTGATCATTGGTTTTTACCTGGCCTTGGGCACCTTCATGGAGGGCATCTCCATGGTCATCACCACCATTCCTTTGTTGTTCCCGGTGGTCGTGGCGCTCGGTTATGACCCGATTTGGTTCGGTGTGGTCATCACCATGTTGGTGGAAATTGCCATGATCAGCCCACCCGATGGCACGGTGTTGTACGTGCTGCAAGGCATGCGACGACAACCCGGGCCCATCACCGATGTGTTTGTGGGCGTCATGCCCTTCTTGCTGGTTTATATGTTCGCCATTTTGGTGTTGATGGTGTTTCCGGCCATTGCCCTGTGGTTGCCCGCTCAATTGATGTAACAGGTCCGATTGCCCATGAACCCTGCTTTGCACTTCACCATCGCCCCTGCGGGAAACGCCGCCTCATCGGCGCCCGCCACCTTGACCGTGGTGCCGACCCAATTCGTCATCGCCGGTTGGACGGGTCGCAATGCCGAGGCGATTGAGCACCACATCCAAGAGTTGGCGGCGCTGGGCATTGCCCGCCCCAGCCAAGTGCCGCTGTATTACCGCGCCAGTGCGGCGCTGCTGACCACCGCCCCCAGCATTGAAACCCTGGGTCTGGGCGCCAGTGGTGAAGCCGAGCCCATGTTGCTCATGGCCCAAGGCCAATGGTGGCTGGGCCTGGGGTCGGACCACACCGACCGCGAGGTGGAGAGTTATTCGGTGGCCGTGTCCAA
>CANNNH010000321.1 GCA_947505915.1 Comamonadaceae bacterium | reverse complement strand
CGTGGTTTCGCGGCTAATAGAGACGGGCTCGCTCTCGGTCACCACCGGCCGGTTGTCGCGGCCCCAGGCTGCCTCGCGCATCCACGCGCCTGTGGCCTGGCCAAAGTTATCTATCAGCCAGCCGACTTCTTGCGCCGCCAGCTCGCCAATGGTGTGAATGTGCAGGCGTTTGAGTTTTTCGTCGGCCTTGGGGCCAATGCCGTTGATCTTGCGGCAGGCCAGCGGCCAGATCAGACTTTGCAGGTCGGCCTCGTGCACGATAGAAATGCCGTTGGGCTTGTTGAATTCGCTCGCCATCTTGGCGATCAGCTTGTTGGGCGCCACGCCAACTGAGCAGGTCAAGCCGGTTTTTTCTGCAATGCTGCGCTGAATCAAGCGCGCCAGTGAGCGCCCGCCCTCACGCTGGCCGCCCGGCACGTCGGTGAAGTCGATGTACACCTCGTCAATGCCCCGGTCTTCCACCAGCGGCGCCACTTCGCGGATGGCCTCTTTGAAAGCGCGTGAGTAGCGGCGCACCTCGTCAAAATCCACCGGCAACACAATCGCATCAGGGCACAGCTTGGCCGCTTTCATCAGCCCCATGGCCGAGCCCACGCCAAACTGCCGCGCTGCATACGTGGCCGTGGTGATGACGCCGCGGCCCACATAGTCTTTGAGGCGCGGAAACTCTTCGAGTGGAATAAAACGCAGCGCCCGCTCGCCATGCTTGACCAGCAAAGCATCGTCTACAGAGCGCCGCCCGCCGCCAATCACCACCGGCAAACCCTTGAGCTGCGGGTAACGCAGCAACTCGATGGACGCAAAAAAAGCGTCCATGTCGAGGTGGGCAATACGGCGTACGGGTTCGGTGGTCATCACAAGGCTGAAAGCATAGCCCGTCAAGCGCCGAAGAAGATGGATCCCCGCGTTCGCGAGGATGACGATTCAGAACGTCATTCCCGCGACAAATCCGTCATTCCTGCGAAGGCAGGAATCCATCCCCGCCTGCGCATTCCTCAGGCCGTCGGAAACGTCCCCGGCAACAAGATGCTTTTGTCCACCGTCTGAATATCGGTGTGCCCGCAAAACGCCATGGTGATGTCCAACTCTTTGTGCAGAATCTGCAGGGCCTTGGTCACGCCGGCTTCGCCCATCGCGCCCAGGCCGTAGACCATCGCGCGGCCGATCAAGGTGCCGCGTGCGCCCAGCGCCCAGGCTTTCAGCACGTCCTGGCCGGAGCGGATGCCGCCGTCCATCCACACTTCAATGTCAGAGCCCACCGCCTCGACGATGGCGGGCAGGGCGTTGATGCTCGACTGCGCGCCGTCCAGCTGGCGGCCGCCGTGGTTGCTCACCACAATCGCGTCTGCGCCGCTTTGCACGGCCAGCTTGGCGTCTTCCACGTCTTGAATGCCTTTCAAGATCAGCTTGCCGCCCCATTTCTCTTTGACCCAGGCAATGTCGGCCCACGACAGGCGTGGGTCAAACTGCTCGTTGGTCCAGGCAGACAGCGAGTTCATGTCGCTCACGCCTTTGACGTGGCCCACCAGGTTGCCAAATGTGTGGCGACGCGTGCCGGCCATGCCTAAGCACCAACGCGGCTTGGTCATCAGGTTGATGATGTTGGCAAGGGTGGGGCGGGGCGGGGCGGTCAGGCCGTTTTTCAAATCTTTGTGGCGCTGGCCAATCACCTGCAAGTCCAGTGTGAGCACCAGCGCATTGCAGCCGGCCTTGCGCACCCGCTCAATCATGTTGGCCATGGCCTCGCGGTCACGCATCATGTACAGCTGATACCAGAACGGCGCCGTGGTGTTGGCGGCAATGTCCTCGATCGAGCAAATGCTCATGGTCGAGAGGATGAACGGAATGCCAAACTTCTCAGCCGCCTTCGCCGCCTTGATCTCACCGTCGGCACACTGCATGCCCGTCAAGCCCACAGGCGCAATCGCTACCGGCATCTTCACGTCCATGCCCGCCATCTTGGTGGCCAGGCTGCGGTTTTCCATGTTCACCGCCACGCGCTGGCGCAGCTTGATCTTCTGGAAGTCTTCCGAGTTAGCGCGGTAAGTGCCCTCGGTCCAAGAGCCCGAGTCAGCGTAGTCATAAAACATGCGCGGCACCCGCTTTTCAGCCAAAACGCGCAAGTCTTCAATGTTGGTGATCACGGGCATGGGTCTTGTCTCCAGTTATGGGCTAGATGCTAACGGCAATGCTGAGTGGGCTGGTTGAGGAAATTTGCAGATGAGCGCCGAGGCGTGGAAATTTGTTCACGCCGACCTGGCCCGTCAGGCCTGCCCCTGCTCTGTCATTCCTGCGAAGGCAGGAATCCATCCCTATCCGATCAGTCTTTCGTTGATGCGGCATAAATTGCTATAAAACTTTACAAAATAGAACTTTTATATTTATAGTGCAGCCGTGTTACCCGCCAGCGCCGATGCCCGACTCAACTAAGCAGTCCTAACTGAATTCTTTGAGTGCAACGGTCCACCGGATACCTTTTCAAACCAAATTAATGGGATCTGACCCCAAATCCATCATGCGACGAATACCCGTCTTGTTATTTAGCCTGTTAGTTGCTTGTAGTCTGCCGTCAGCCCATGCGCAGACCCCCAGAGCAGCAAGCGGGCAACCCCCTCGTGTAGTATCGACTCCTCTCAACTTACCAGTGGCAAATCTATCGACCGAGACCATTCAAATCCTAGAACAAAACAAGATAATTCGTGAATATCACGCTTCATTGTTAGATACCGTCTATTGGGCTCTAACTGGTGTGTTCGCGTTTACAGGATTGCTGTCTGGCTTCGGTTGGTGGTCTAACTTTCGAGTTTATGAGGCAGATAAAAAGCGCCTTCGAGAAGAACTTTCCAGCCAACTAAAGGAAGCTGATTCGAGTGCGATCATTCGAGAGAATGCCGCTCAACGAGCAATCGAAACGATGCTCGAAGGGAAGATCGAGAAAGCTATTTCTCTGCTGCAGAGCGAGCATGCCGAAAACCGTAGAGAGACTGGGGCTCTTCGGAAAGAGCTAAATGCCTTTATTGAGTCCGCAGCTTTGGAACTGAAGTCAGTAACGGATCAAATCAGTAAGATAGATCGTAGACTTGCTGAAGGACAATCTGAGCTACGTCATGTCGAGGAGTACGTATGGGATTTGAAGTCAATTCAAGCCAACGTCCTAATGACGCAAGGCCAAGGCATTGGCGCTGCTGCAGCAGCTGAAAACAAGTTCTATCTCGACTGTGTCCTGTCGCGCATGAAGTCGACGATTGAAAAGAGGATTCTTCTACAAAACATTGATATTTCGCAGGAGGTCATTAACTCAGTGAAGAAACGTTTGCAATCAGCAGAATCACAGAGTCCAACTGACGTAGCTGAACTGCTAAGTCTTATTTCCAAGATCAAGGGGCGGATT
>CANNNH010000320.1 GCA_947505915.1 Comamonadaceae bacterium | reverse complement strand
TGGCTCCTCGACCTGGGCTCGAACCAGGGACCTACGGATTAACAGTCCGGCGCTCTACCGACTGAGCTATCGAGGAATGTATTCGGTTTTTTAGCAAGAATCATGCTCGAGGGGTGTCACCTGTATGGGCTTAGTCCTGCATGAATTGCGAATTGAACATTGTAACAATAAATCCAGCACAGCTTGAGTTTGCTGGATTCTGAACACAAAAAGCCACAAAAAAAGTTCCTTCATTTTGACTCTAGTGGCTCGCAGGCAAAGTAGATTTATTAACTCCGGGTGTTTTGCCTCTAGTAAATTCCTCAATTAAAGTTCATCATCACAATTAGTCGCTTATGTTTAAAAAAAATGTCTAACCATTGATGCTGGGCTGTCTTCTCATCATGTTGTCTGTGTCAATACCTGCATGGAGGAGCTATGAAAACAAAGCTGACCAACTCAAATGTTAGTGACGTGCGTCGCAAGACACTAAAAACCCTTTTCCTACCGCTGACAGTAACTGCATTGTCCTCTTGGCCTGCTCTCGCACAAACTCGTGAGTTACCAGTTGGACAGGTAAAAATCATTTGTGGCTTTCCCCCGGGTGGTACAACTGATATCACAGGTAGGCTCATTGGAGGCAAAATTTCCGATAGCGTCTATACGAAAAATCACGTAATAATAGAAAATAAAACCGGTGCAGCAGGACGACTAGCTATCGAAGCTGTGAAGAACTCAGTTCCTGATGGCAGCACCCTGTTAGTTAGCTCCTATTCGATGTTAGTTCTTTATCCATATACCTCTCGCAACCTAACTTATGACCCGTTCAAGGACTTTGCGCCAGTTGCCATAGGCTCAGCACAGCCAGTTGGCTTGGCAGTCGGTCCGATGGTGCCTACGACAGTTAAAAACGTAAAGGACTTTATTGCATGGTGTAAAGCCAATCCAGATCGAGCTAACTATGCCTCCCCCGGGGCTGGTGCTATTCCTCATCTTTTGGGGACATTGCTTAGCCTAAATAGTGGGGTCTCTATGCAGCATGTTGCTTATCGTGGATCAGTTCCAGGTGTTACAGATCTGATAGGCGGACAGGTCGCTTCAATGCTCACACCTTTAGGTGATTTTCTGTCTAACCATCGCGCTGGTAAATTGCGTATTTTGGCTACATCAGGAAAGAGTCGCTCGCGATTTGCACCAGAAGTTGCAAGCTTTGCTGAACAAGGATATCCAGAGTTGTCTGTTGAGATTTGGTTTGGTTTTTATGCTCCTGCTAAAACCCCTAGCAATGTGGTTGCTGCTGCCAATACAGCGATCAACAATGCAATCAAAAATAAGGCAGTTGTAGATGGACTCAGCACATTGGGATTGACCCCAGTAGGGGGAAATGTCGAAGAAGTTACCAAAGAGATGCATCGGCTATCAGATTACTGGGGACCCATCATTAAGCGTATCGGCTTTACTGAAGATTCTTAATCACGTGGATTGATTTTTTCATTCAAGCGGTTGTTGACATAACGAGTACGCTCATGGACTTTTAAATCTTAGTTTTCGACTCCCGCAGCCAACTTGCTTTTGCAAATGAAAATTCACTTGTCCATCGACCTAAATTAGGTTTTCATCTCTCCAGTTGCAATATGCAACTTCCCATAATGTGAGAAGCCTAAGAAGTATTCGTGTAATAACCGTGAAATCAATACTCTAAGATAAATATAGTCTATAAATAGTTGATTTATATGATTTTTTAGGGGTACTTTTTAGTAAGGAACTGTTTCTGCGGAGTAAACAGTCCGGCGCTCTACCGACTGAGCTATCGAGGAATGTATTCGGTTTTTCTAGCAAGAAACATGTTGGAGGGAAGTCGCCTATGGGGCTTAGTCCTGCAAAAATGTTCAACAAACATCGTGGCAAAAAAATATTTCGCCCTAAATTTATCAATAAAAAACAGGTTAGCACTGCATCATGGTGACTAACCTGCTTTTAGCGAGACCAGGCTAGTGGTCGTGCTCCATGGGCATTGCTGAAGAGGGATCTGCTTGAAAGCCAAAGATGGCCGGGTCCAGCATGCCTGCGATCATTGCAATATGCCCAAAAATCAAAAATGCAGCAACACAAATAGCGTGTGCTTTGAGCTTGTCATTTTGTGTGGCACTTGCATTGACGAGTCCCAGTTCTTGCATGGCAATAAAAATAAGTGGTAATCCACTTATCAAGTAGCTGCCAACTGCAATGACGTCAATAAACGTTCGCCATTCACCAGCTTTGGTGATTGGAAATACAGCCGTCATCATGAGGTAAATGATGACACCGATGAAATACAAACCGACGGTTATTCCAACTGCTCTGTTGAGCTTGTGAACCCAGCCTTGGAAGTTCCGTGTGAAAAGTAAATACAACTCGGTGATTGCCAATGTCTCAGCCAAAATAATTGGCACAGCCATAAAAATCAAAAGGTTCCATGGTTGGTTGGTCGCAAGCAACTCCATGTAATGTGTCATGTTCATAAATTTCTCCAAAAAAGTGAATAGCCCTAAAAGGGCAGAATGCTTTTAACTTTGGAGTCTTTTCTTGGGCGGCTTGTACTCTTTGTATGGATAGCCTTGTAAGGCCAGAGCATTGAGCGTTGAATTAAACAACATCGATCCATGAAGGGGTAGCTGAATTTCGTGGTTTTGGTTAGGTGACATACCAAGACAACATATATGTCCATTCAGATGACATTGCTTGGCTGGGGATGCGGTTTTTTCCGTGTCACACGCATGATGAGAGTTTTCAATATGGGTATTTGTTTTTTGAGTTGAAAACGTCTCTATAGGCATAGCGACAGCATGAAACATACTGCTGAGTAAGCTGACACAGAGGAAAAGACAAAATCTTTGCATGAACCGATTATTCATTATGTTGAAGATGAGACTTTGATATTGCGCAAGGTAATTATGAAGCGCCCGATGCAAGTGTGGGTTCTGCCTTGGTAAGCATTGTTTTACAGCGCCGCATTAGCCTGAGTCAATGCTGAGCATTGACACAAACAATCAGGGTAAACCCGAAACCCCATTATGATTCCCTTCAATGAGTTTCGCTCATTAGATAGTTTTTATCAACCATTAAAGGGAATCATCCATGTCCGTCATCAACACCCAAGTTCAGCCCTTCAAGGCCCAAGCTTTTCACAACGGCAAATTCGTCCAGGTCTCCAATGAGTCCCTCAAAGGCGAGTGGTCGGTGCTGATTTTCATGCCCGCCGCGTTCACCTTCAACTGCCCCACCGAAGTGGAAGACGCCGCTGACAACTACGCCGAATTTCAAAAATCAGGTGCAGAGGTCTACATCGTCACCACCGACACCCACTTTGCCCACAAGGTCTGGCATGAAACATCGCCTGCTGTTGGCAAGGCCAAGTTTCCTTTGATTGGCG
>CANNNH010000319.1 GCA_947505915.1 Comamonadaceae bacterium | reverse complement strand
GCGCGCTGGGACGACACGGGCAAAGTGTTGGAGTGGAATGGCGCCAACTTGAACAGCGTGTTCGCACAACGCAGCAACCTGTTGCGTCCGCGCTTTTGGGGGCTGCTCAGCGACATCATGCGCTTTAACCAGCTGGCCACCGACTTGGCCAAAAGCGCAGAAGCTGATGCTTTGGCGCAACCTTTGCAGCAGTTTTTAGACGAACACCGCTTTGGCACAGCTTTTCGCCAAGGCTATTTGCTGCCCATGCTCGGCTGCATCTGGAGTTGCCCGACCACCCAAATGCTGCAGTTTCCGGTGGCCACCATGGTGCGGTTTTGTGACAACCACGGCTTGTTGCAAGTCAACAACCGCCCACCGTGGTTCACGGTGGCAGGGGGTGCCAAGCACTATGTGCAGGCCATCACAGAGCCCATCATCGACAAACGTCTGAACACCCCCGTGCTGGGCATTGCCCGCGACGAGCAGGGTGTGCAAGTTCGCACAGCCCAAGGCGTGGAACACTTCGACCATGTGGTGTTGGCCACCCATGCCGATCAATCGCTGGCTTTGTTAGAGCGTCCCAGTAACGATGAACAAGCACTGTTGGGAGCCATCCGCTTTCAAGCCAACCGCGCGGTCTTGCACACCGACACCCGCGTCATGCCCAAGCGTCGGTTGGCATGGGCCGCATGGAATTACCAACGCACCCAAGACGACAGCGAAAACGCTCGCGTGTGCTTGCACTACTGGCTCAACCGACTGCAACCCCTGCCTTTCAAGCAAGACGTGATCGTCTCGCTCAACCCCGCTTCTGCGATTGACCCCGCCACGATTTTGGGCAGCTACGACTACGACCATCCGGTGTTCGATTTGCCAGCCATTGCCGCCCAAAGCGAGTTGCCGCGCTTGCAGGGCCAACACCGCACTTGGTATGCAGGTGCTTGGATGCGCTTTGGCTTTCATGAAGACGGCTACCAAGCAGGTTTAGCAGTGGCGAAAGGCTTGCTGGCCCAACAAACCCACAAGCAAGAGGCTTTGGCGTGACCACTGCACAGCCGCTCATCGGTTTTGGCCAAGTGCGCCACAGCCGTGCGCGGCCTCGTCGCCATGCGTTTGCCTACCCCACTTGGTTTTTGCTGCTGCCCATGCGTAGCTTGGCAAAGCAGTCTGACGGCGTATTGGCTCTGAACCGGCGTGCAGCGATTTCTTTTCACGATGCTGACCACGGCGATGGTCGATCGGTCGCGCAAGGCGGCGCACTGGCGTGGCTCGATGAGTTGCTGCAAAGCCAAAACATCAATGACGCGCAAGGCGAGGTGTGGTTGCACTGCTATGCACGTGTATGGGGCTATGCCTTCAAACCGGTCAGCTTTTGGTATTGCCACCGCAGCAACAACACCTTGGCCGCCATCGTGGTGGAAGTGAACAACACCTTTGGCGAGCGCCATTGTTATGTGCTGCCCCAACCTCTTTACGGCCAAACCCTGCACGCCGACAAGGTGTTTCATGTGTCCCCCTTTTGCCATGTGCAAGGTCGCTACGACTTTCGCTTCATGCGCGCCGAGCACCAAGGCGAGTCCAAAACCGTGGTGCGTATCGACCATGGTGATGCGATGGGCTTGCTCATCAGCACCAGCGTGAGCGGCAAGTTGCAGCCCCTCACCGCCCAAGCGCTGCACCAAGCACTGTGGCGCTATCCCTTGCAAAGTTTTGGGGTGATTGCCCGCATCCATTGGCAAGCGCTGGGCCTGTGGCTCAAGCGCGTGCCTTTTGTGCGCAAACCCCCACCCCCTGCAGAATTTGCCACCCGTGGCGGTCTGTGAATTCCGATTGATTTTTTGCCTGCGATTTGACCCATGTCCACCCTGCCCTCCACCCAACACACCTCATCTGCTGTCTTGAAAAACAGCGCGCCCATGGCGGCGCAACGTGCCTTGCGAATGCTGGGTTCTTTGAGCGTGGGCGGGCTGGGTGTTGAACTGCCCGATCAGCGCCACATGAACTTTGGCTGCTCTCAAAGCGGACCGCAAGCAAGCATACGCATTCACAACTGGCAGGTGTTTTCTGCGGCCATGCGTTCAGGCGACATCGGTTTTGCAGAAAGCTATATTGCCGGTGATTGGGACACGCCAGACCTCACCACTTTGTTGCAACTGCTGGTAGCCAACCGTCGCCCCATGGACGATTTGATTTTTGGCAAATGGTGGGGGCGCTTGGCCTACCAAGTTCGCCACTGGATGCGGCGCAACACCAAAAAGAACAGCAGCAAAAACATCCATGCCCACTACGATTTGGGCAACGGTTTTTACCGCCAGTGGCTAGACCCCAGCATGTCTTACTCCTCGGCTTGGTTTGACAACGACTTAAGCCAAGACCTGCAAACCGCGCAACACGCCAAAGTGCGCCGTGCCTTGCGCATGGCGGGTGTACAAGTGGGGGCTGGACAGCGCGTACTAGAGATTGGTTGCGGCTGGGGCGGCTTGGCCGAAATTGCGGCTCGCGAATTTGGCGCCAAGGTGACGGGCATCACCCTCAGCCCCTCGCAACTGGCCTATGCCAGCGAGAGACTCGGCGCGCAAGCCATCCATGCCGACTTGCGCTTGCAAGACTACCGAGACACCAACGATGGCCCTTATGACGCGATTTGCTCCATTGAAATGATTGAAGCCGTGGGCCGCGCCTATTGGCCCACCTATTTCCAAACCATCGCGCGTTTGCTCAAACCCGGCGGTCAAGCCTGCATCCAAAGCATCGTCATCGATGACGCCTTGTTTGAGCGCTATGCATTGGGCACAGACTTTATTCAGCAATACATTTTTCCAGGCGGCTTCTTGCCCAGCAGCAGCGAATTCAAAGCCCAAGCGCAAGCAGCGGGCTTGCAAGTTGTCGACAGTTTCGCCTTTGGCCAAGACTACGCCGAAACCTTGAAGCGTTGGCGAGAAACTTATGTGCAGGCTTTGCCGCGCATGAACGACCTGGGTTTTGACGAACGCTTTGAGCGCACCTGGGTGTTTTACTTGGCTTATTGCGAGGCTGCGTTTTTAGAGCGCAACACCGATGTGGTGCAGTTCACTTTGCGTAAACCTGCATGACGCTTAACCGCGGTGACAAGCTGGGCGCCTTGGCCTTGGCGCGTTTGGGCTTGCCCGCCTTACCTCTGGCTTTTGTGGCCTTGCCCTTGTATGTGCTTTGGCCGCATTACTTTGCCAGCCAGTTCGGTGTGTCGCTCTCGTTGATTGGCGGCTTGCTGTTGTTAGCCAGGGCCTTGGACGCCTTGATCGACCCCAGCATTGGCCATTGGTTGGACAAACTCTATGCGCACAGCCCCAAGCGTGTGCTGCGTCGTTGCTGGCTAGCAGCTCTGCTGTTGGCGCTGAGTTTTGTCGGTTTGTTTTTCCCTCAATGGCTGC
>CANNNH010000318.1 GCA_947505915.1 Comamonadaceae bacterium | reverse complement strand
GCAATATCTGCGGATTGGGGATATTCGGGTCTGCATTAATTTTTTGCTGGCTTCGGATGCCCTCATAGACGGATTCAGCGCTGATCGCACCACAGCCACCTAAGCCCATGAACAAGGCCCAACAAACGATGTTCTTCATGGACGCATTCTTTCACGGCTGAAGATGGGAATCACAAGGATCCATCTTGGCAACTTCAGAACCAGCCCATCAAACCAAATTGAAATTTTATGGTACTTGACACCACAATTAATGATGGTTAGAGTGACCATATGAAGGCAAAGCGGATTTTCTATGACAAAGCGGTTCTGCCTGATAACTCGATTGTTGAGATGACCATCTGGCAGCTGCAAAAACCATCGCCTGAAAGACCGCACGGTTTGAAATACAGCCTTTTTTATGGTCGCGACGGATTGCGCATCGTGGGTTATGACAATGAGCGCGGAAAAGGTGACCACAAACACCTGGGCGAGGTGGAAAGCCGATACAGGTTTGTGAGCGTGGAGAAACTGGTAGCCGATTTTTTGACCGATGTAGAAAGGGCGACACATGAGCGCAATGCATAAAGTGCAAGTCAATGTAGGCAGTCTGGCCGATATGGGGAAGAGGTTTTCTCAAGCCTGGAATCAGGCTGCTGCTGGTGAGCAAGTTGACCAAACCAACGTGACCTTTCTCAACGTCCAAACCATGCTGGACACACTATCTCCCCGTCGCCTTGAGCTGCTTCGCCATGTTCGCAAACATGGCGCCAACAATGTCAGAGAATTGGCACTCGTGCTCGCACGTGATTACAAAAATGTGCATCAGGACGTAGCTGTTCTAGAAGCAACTGGTTTGTTGATCCGCGAAGGTCGAAAACTGTCTGCCCCTTGGGACGAATTGCAGGCGCATGTTTCATTGCTCTAGTCCTGACCAAAACCCTCCACGTTGGTCGCACACCATCTCTTGGTCGATGACGTGCCGGACATCGGACCATCTGCGAGCGCCAACGCATGCCGGGTGTTGCTGAACACGTCGCAAAACCTGCGTGCCAGCCCACAAAGCAAAAAGCCCAACCGGTGAGGATTGGGCTAAGTGCTTGATTGACTTGGGGTGGCTGATGGGGCTCGAACCCACGACCACTGGAATCACAATCCAGGGCTCTACCAACTGAGCTACAGCCACCGTGTTGACAGATTATATGCGCTGTCACAGGTAGAAAAGTCCCGCCGCCGCACCCAAGCCAATTTACAACTTGGGTTCGGGCACCATGATTTTGACTTTCAGTTTTTCTTTCAAATCGTTGTAGTAAGCCACGCTTTCAGCAGCGGCCATCCAGCGGGTGATTTGGGCCATTTCTTCTTTGCGCGCCGGTGCCGCAGCACTGGCCTCACGGGCCACAACCTTGCTGACCTTCACCACCACATGACCGTTGTTGCCCAAGCCCATCTCCACCCAGGCAGGCAGACTTTGCGTGGGCGCGCGCATGATGGCCTCCACCACGTCTGAAGGCAATTGCAGGTTTTGTTCGCGTGACAGGGTTTGCACGGCGCCCAGTTGGGTCACGGGTTTGTCGGCTTTGCCGTCGGCGAGCTTGGCCAAAGCCTCTTCTTTGGCCAGTTTGAGCGCTTGCTCGGCCTTCCAAAGGGCTGTGGCGCGCTCAGTGACTTGGTCCAGGGGCAGTGTTTTTTCGGGGTAATGTTTGACCACCCGCACCGAAACAAGTTGGTTGGCGCCAAATTCAACCGCTTCGGTGTTGCGCATTTTTTCGGTGGCATCGGCAGAGAACAAGGCCGCCAACACCTTGGGGTTGGCCAAGGGACCCTTGTCACCCGGGGCTGGCATGCGTCCCACGCCTTGCGCGGTCTGGATGTCGAGCTTGAGTTTGTCGGCGGCGGGCTTCAGGGTGTCGGATTGCTCGTACACCAGGTTGGTGAATTGCTCGGCGGCTTCGGCAAACTTTTTGCGCGCTTGGTCGCGCCGCAACTCCGACTCCAACCCGGCCCGGGCCTGGGCGAAGCTTTGCAGTTGGGGGGCTTTGATGTCGGTGACTTGGATGATGTGGTAGCCGAATTCGGTTTCCACCAAGGGGCTGATTTCGCCTTTCTTCAAGGCAAAAGCCGCATCCTCAAAGGCCTTGACCATGGCCCCACGGCCAAAAAAGTCCAGGTCCCCGCCCTTGGCCGCAGAACCTGGGTCTTGGGAGTTCTTTTTGGCCAGCTCCGGAAATTGCTGGGGAGACTTTTGCAAGGTGTCCCGCAAGCCTTGGGCCAGGGCTTTGGCCTTGTCTCGCTCAGCCGCTGGGGCGTCTTTGGCCGCGCCAATCAAGATGTGGCTGGCGCGGCGCTCGACGTTGTTGCTCAAACGTTCTTGGTTTTGCTCAAAATAAGTTTTGACATCTTGCTCATTGAGCGCAATGGTTTTTTCGATGGTGGACAAGTCCAGCACCGCATATTGCACGTCGGCCTTTTCCTGAGACTTGAACTTGGCGGTATTGGCGTTGTAGTAGGCCAGCAAAGCGGCTTCGTCGGGCTTGATTTTGGGCATTTGCTCGGCTGCCAAGAAGCGCGCAACCTGGATTTCACGCTTTTCGTAAAAGGCGTCCAATGTGATGCCAGCCACCGTTTTACCCACCAAACTGCTGGCCCCCAAAGCCCCAACAACTTGGCGCGAGGCCAGATCGGCGCGCACATTGGCTTCGAACATTTCGGGCGACAAGCCCTGGGCGGACAAGAGTTGGCGATAGCGGTCTTTGTCAACGCTGCCATCGGGCCGTCGCAAAGAGGCAATGGTGGGGTTTTGCATCAACTCCTCAGCCACGCGCTGGTCGCTGGCCGAGAGCAGTTGCTTTTGGGCCGCCGCCATCAACACGCGGTCGCGCACCAGGCGCTCCAAGGTGCCATAGCGGGCTTGGGGTGAGTCGAGCAATTTGGGGTCCAGGCCCGGGGCCTGCGCGCGAAAGCGCTCCGCTTCAGCACGGTGGGCGTTGTCCCATTCGGGCTGGGTGATGTCCACGCCATTGACGGTGGCGACCACCGCGCCTTTGTCCATGAACGAGTTGTACCCATCGATGCCCACCAGCGCAAACGCCGGAAAAATGAGCAGCACCAACAAGAACTGCATGATTCTTTTATGGTTGCGAACGAAATCAAACATGCAAGCTTTCTCATGGGGTCAAGAAAAAAGGCGAACACCGTTCGCCTTTGCTGGTGTGGGTGGTGGTGGGTGCTGACGGTCTCGAACCGCCGACCTACGCCTTGTAAGGGCGCCGCTCTACCAACTGAGCTAAGCACCCCACCTGTTCTTCAGTTCAAAGCGTCTTTCAACGCCTTGCCCGGCCGAAACTTTGGCACCTTGGCAGCAGCGATTTTAATCTCAGCGCCGGTGCGCGGATTGCGGCCGATTCTGGCTTCGCGGTG
>CANNNH010000317.1 GCA_947505915.1 Comamonadaceae bacterium | reverse complement strand
CTGTATGGCCAAGCGCACACCCTGACCCAGCTTGCTGCTGATGGACATGCGGCCCGCCACACTGGCGACACGCTCTTGCATACCCAAGAGGCCAAAGCCTGGGTGTACTGCTTGGGTATCCGCCATACCCCGACCGTCGTCTTCAATGTTCAAGTTCAGTCCTTGTGAATCCAGCGTCAGTTGTACACGTACATGTTTGGCATGGGCATGTCGTGTGACATTGGTGAGTGCTTCTTGCACGATACGGTAAACAGTCACGCAAGCATAGTCATTTAAACCCTCGGGAAGGGCTGAAGTTTTGAACTCACATAGGTTTTGGGTGCTGTTTTGCCAGTTATCACACAAAGACACCAAGGCCTGCTCCAAACCCATGCTGTCCAGAGCAGGAGGGCGCAATCGATGCAACATCTGCCGCGTCATTTGAGACAAATGCTGCGCTGACTCGGCAATGCGTTTGACTGACTCGTCGGCTTCGGGGTGAAGCCGTCCAATGCGCTGCAACACCGCAACTTCTGTGCGGATGGCTGTGCTGGTTTGTCCCATTTCATCGTGTAACTCTCTGGCCAAGGCGAGGCGCTCGTCTTCCTTTGCGGTATAGAGTCTTTGCAACAAGTCGCTTTTGTGTTGCAGCAGTTCTTGCACTTTGAGTTCAGAACGACTGCGCTCTTGCAGTTGGGCGTGGGCTTCTTGGGTGCGCCGCCAAGCAAACCACCATAAGCCCAGACTCAACACAAGCAGCGTCAATGGCAACTCATCCAGTTGCAAGGCTTCGTAGTTTTGACTGAACAAAGCGACTTGTTCTTGTAATTCTGTGAGGGTCGCCACGCCTGCAAAGGCCAAGACCAGTATCAAAACCAATAAAAGGTCTTTTTGAATTTGTGTGGGTTTCATGATTTTGCAAGTTTGAATTAATCTATTTTATATATCTAAAACTTTTTAAAATAATACTAAGTAGTTGTTTAAATTTTCAGAAGAATCCCTTTGAGGGAAAATACTAAGTGCATTCTGAATTCAGAATACTACATTCAGACAAATTATTTGGCAAATCGCTATGAAAGAAACCCTCCTCCCACCTCCTCAATGCAATGGTTGCGCTGGAAACACATCCTGCTCAGACTTGGATCGTCGTCAGGTGTTGCAAATGCTTGGCTCTGGCTTAGCCACCTCTTTGCCCTTCATGGCGAGGAACGCCTCGGCCCAAACGACATCCCTGTTGTTGGTGGATGCGGACGCAGAAAAAGATTTCGCACCGCTTCGCCCAAGCGACTTGAAAGTGGCTAAACCTTTGCTGGTGTTTCCCTTTGATGCCAAAGCGGGAGTACCCAAAAATGAATCTCGCGCCAACAAACTGGTGTTGATTCGCTTGCCCGAAGACCAAATGGAAGCAGCCACCAGAGGGCGATCAGCTGGTGGCGTTTTGGCTTACTCCGCGCTCTGTACCCATCAGGCTTGTGATGTCAAAACTTGGATTGCCAAAGAAAAGGTGTTGGTGTGTTTTTGCCATGCCTCCAAGTTCGACCTGTTGGATGGCGCCAAAGTCGTTGATGGCCCAGCTTCCCGGCCTTTGCCCAGTTTTAGCTTGAAGTTAGACGGCGAATTTCTCGCCATTGCCTCCAGTTCCCCCGCCAATCAGGGCACCTAACCCTGGTTATTTACACGACTCACTTTCAGGAGAAAAACAATGAGTCATTTGATAAAGAAACTGTCCATCGCAGCGTTGAGTGCTTGTTCCATCTTGGCCCATGCCGATACCAAGCTTGGACCCTACGAACCCGTGACCGATGCTCGATTAATCAGCCCAGAAGCTAACAACTGGTTGATGTACCGCGGCAACTACCAAGGCTGGGGCTACAGTCCGCTAGAGAAAATCAACGCTGGCAACGTGAAGAAGCTTGATCTGGCCTGGTCCTTCTCCACAGGCGTGACCGAGGGTCACCAATCTCCCCCCATTGTGAACAATGGCTATATGTACATCACCACGCCCAACGGTCAGGTGATTGCATTGAACGCCATCACAGGTGAAGAACTCTGGCGTTACAAGAAAGAAATTCCTCCCGACTTGCTGATGCTGCACAACACCAACCGTGGTGTGGCGCTTTATGGCGACAAAGTCTACGTGGCCACCGTTGACGCGCACCTGATTGCGCTGGACGCCAAAACCGGCAAGGTGGTTTGGGACACCACAGTGGGCGATGTTAAAGCCTTGCACTACATCACTTTGGCGCCACTGGCTGCCAAAGGCAAGATTTTGGTCGGATCCTCTGGTGGCGAAACCGGTGTGCGTGGCTACGTGGCCGCATTTGATGCCAATTCAGGCAAGGAAGCCTGGCGCACGTTCATGACGGCCGCTCCGGGCGAACCCGGCGGCGACACATGGCCTGGCGACACACACAAAAATGGTGGCGGCAGCGTCTGGATAACCGGCACTTACGACCCCTCAACCAATATTGCTTATTGGGGCACGGGCAACCCAGCACCTTGGCCAACAGAAGGCCGTCCTGGCGACAACCTGTACACCACCTCAGTCGTTGCCTTGGATTTGGACACCGGCAAAATCAAGGGTCACCATCAGTACCATCAAAATGACGCATGGGACTGGGATGAGGTCAGTGCCCCTGTGCTGATTGACACAGAAATCAACGGCCGCAAAGTCAAAGGTGCTGTCCATGCTGGCCGCAATGGCTATCTGTGGATGCTGGACCGTCAAGCCAGCGGCAAAATTGATTATGTGAACGGTCTTCCCTATGTCTACAACGATGTGTTCAAAAGTATCGATAAAAAGACAGGCCGGCCCACCTATGACGACAGCAAAAAGCCTGGCATGGGTAAAGCCGTGACATTCTGCCCCTCTTTGTGGGGTGGCAAAGATTGGCCTCCAGAAGCTTGGAACCCCAAGACCAAGCTGTTCTACATTCCCGCCAACAACAATCTGTGCTCAGAGTTGCCAGCAGCAGACCCAGTAACCTACAAAAAGGGTGACCTCTACATTGGTTATCCAATTGAAGGTGTTTTGGGCAGTTTGCGCTACCAAGACGGCAAAAAACCCGACAGCATTGGCGAACTGCAAGCTTGGGATTTGAACACCGGGAAAATGGCTTGGTCGCACAAATACGACCGCGCCATTTGGGCGCCGCTCTTGACCACAGGTGGCAACCTGCTGTTCACAGGTGGCACCAACGACCGCATCTTCCGTGCGTTTGACGCCACCAACGGCAAGGTGCTTTGGCAGTACAGCATGCCTTCTGGCGTGACCGCCGTGCCCTCTTCTTTTGAAGTCAACGGTGAGCAGTACATTGCGGTGCAAGCCGGTTGGGGAATTGACGCAGAGCGTATGCAATCTGGCATCAACGCCCTCAACAACACCAAAACTGCCGTTCCCCAAGGTGGCACTGTGATGGTATTT
>CANNNH010000316.1 GCA_947505915.1 Comamonadaceae bacterium | reverse complement strand
TAACAAAACAGCAAGGTCTTGCTCAAAAGCATGATGACCTAGGGGATGTACACGAACCGCCACACGGGCATCGGGGAAGGCGCTGGCAGCCAAGCTGAGCACCAACTCAGCGTGGTCCTTTTCGCCACCCACGGGCGCACCATCTTCACAATCGAGGGTGACGTCCATGACGCCAACGCCAAATTCTTGGTGCAACTCGGCCTGCAACTGCAGGCTTTTGCGCATACGAACTTCCACACCACTGTAGTGATCACAAACAGGCAACACCCTAGCGGCGGCTTGCGAACCCAGCAAGACCTCACGCGGATGTTTCATGTGTGTAAACCCTTCCTTGTTAAAGCAAATGAGCTACACCAGCTTGCTCGTCGGTCAGCTCCTTGAGTGTTTTGTCAATGCAGCTTTGGCTAAATGCATCGATGGCCAAGCCTTCGACCACTTTGTATTCGCCGTTATCGCAAGTAACAGGGAAACCAAACATCACATCTTTGGGAATGCCATACCAACCTTGAGAAGGAATGCCCATGGTGACCCATTGACCATGGGTGCCCAGCGCCCAGTCACGCATATGGTCAATCGCCGCGTTAGCCGCAGAGGCAGCTGAAGACAGGCCACGCGCTTCAATGATGGCTGCGCCACGTTTGCCGACAGTTGGCAAAAACACCGTTTCATTCCACACATGGTCATTGATCATGTCTTTGACGGAAGCGCCATCAATGGTGGCAAAGCGGTAATCGGCATACATCGTGGGTGAATGGTTGCCCCAGACACACAGCTTGTGGATACTCGCTACAGGCTTGCCGGTTTTGGCAGCGATTTGGCTCAAGGCGCGGTTGTGGTCCAAGCGGAGCATGGCGGTGAAGTTGCCTGGCTTTAAGTCGGGTGCCGACTTCATGGCGATGTAGGCATTGGTGTTGGCGGGGTTACCCACCACCAGCACTTTGACATTGCGTGAAGCCACTGCGTTCAAAGCTTTGCCTTGGGCGGTGAAGATTGCGCCATTGATAGCCAACAATTCGGCACGCTCCATGCCTGGGCCGCGAGGACGCGAGCCCACCAGCAAGGCGTAATCGGTGTCTTTGAAAGCGGTCATGGGGTCAGCATGTGCCTGCATACCTGCCAACAAAGGAAAGGCACAGTCTTCCAGCTCCATCATCACGCCTTTGAGGGCCTTTTGCGCTTTTTCGTCAGGAATTTCAAGCAGCTGCAAGATAACAGGCTGGTCTTTGCCGAGCATTTCTCCAGAAGCAATACGGAATAACAAGGCATAGCCAATTTGGCCTGCTGCGCCTGTGACGGCAACGCGAACGGGGGAGTTACTCATGACAATCTCCGGGGTAAATAAAAACAAAAGTATAAAAATTCAAAGGCGTCAAATGCAAGACATGTGTCTTATAGAAGATATGATAACGTTTACGCTCTCCTATTTCCTGACAAGCCCCACTCCACTCCGCCATGACTTCTGAAACCAGCCTCGTAACCTCTGCACCTGTGGCAGGGAGTGCGCCTGCATTCAGTCCACTTTATCAGCAGATCAAGGCGCTGGTTTTGCAAAGCCTGCAAAGCGGTGAGTGGAAGCCGGGTGAGCCCATCCCCAGCGAGTTCGAATTGGCGGCCCGCTACAAAGTCAGCCAAGGTACGGTGCGCAAAGCCATTGACGAATTGGCACAAGACAATTTGTTGATACGTCGCCAAGGCAAGGGCACGTTTGTGGCCACCCACGCTGAACAACAGGTTCAGTACCGTTTTTTAAAGCTCAAACCCGACCACGGTGACCTCATCAGCCAAGGACCGGCCCAGCGACTCATCATCGACTGTAAGCGCACCCGAGCCAATAACGATGTGGCCAAAGCCCTGCGTCTGCGCGTTGGCGAGGCTGTGTTGCAACTTCGAAGGGTGCTGTCTTTTGGCGATGTTCCCACTATTTTGGAAGACATTTGGCTTCCGGGTGGCCCTTTCAAAGGCTTGACCGCCGAGCGTTTGAGCGCCGACCAAGGCCCTATGTACGCTTTGTTTGAAACCGAATTTGGCATCCGCATGGTGCGAGCGCAAGAACGCTTAAGAGCCGTCAACCCCAGCAATGAAGATGCTCAGTTGCTGCAGATCGAGCAACACCTGCCTTTGTTGAGTGTGGAGCGACTGGCTTTCACCTACCACGACACTCCCATGGAATGGCGCCGCGGCCTTTACCGAACAGACACCCACTATTACGACAATGAATTGAACTGAATCCCCTTGTCAGGCGCTGTTGGCATTCATTTTTGTGCATTGCAATAGAATGAAAAAATTCAACAGGCTCAGACACCCTTCCATTGATGTTTACCAGCACATGTCCTAAAGCCAGAAAGCTCAACCAATGACAGAACCCGTCCGCAACAGGCCTGAATTCCGCAATATCAACGCTTTTGCAGATTTGCCCTCCTACCGTCTGCCCGCTGCTGGTTGGGTATCCATCTTGCACCGCATCAGTGGTGCCCTGATGTTTTTGCTGCTGCCCTTCATCATTTGGCTTTTTGATAAATCGATTTCTTCCGAGATTTCTTTTGCCAAGTTCAAGGCGGCTTTCAATATTGGCGTGGGCATTTACCCCGCTTGGTTCATCAGTTTGGTAACGCTGGCCTTGGTTTGGGCCTATTTGCACCATTTGATTGCGGGTCTGCGCCACTTGTACATGGACGCGACGCACAGCGTCGACAAAGCATTCAGCTACCGCAGCGCTGTTTTCACACTGGTACTCAGCCTGGGTTTGACTGTGCTGTTGGGTGCCAAGTTGTTTAGCCTTTATTGATTTCAGGAATACACACCATGACAGATTCGATTGGCTCTAAGCGCTTGGTGGTTGGCGCACATTACGGTTTGCGCGACTGGTTAGCCCAACGCATCACCGCCACCTTGATGGCACTGTTCACTTTGTTGGTGCTGCTTCAACTTATTTTTTCGCGCGGCCCCATTGGCTATGACACATGGGCGGGCATCTTCAATCCGCAGTGGATGCGTGCACTGACCTTCACCATCATTTTGGCCCTCACCTACCACGTGTGGGTGGGCATGCGTGACATTTGGATGGATTACATCAAGCCGGTCGGCATTCGCTTGGGTCTGCAAATTTTCACTATGGTTTGGTTGCTGTCTTGCATGGGTTGGGCAGTTCAGGTTCTTTGGAGATTTTGATTGATGACACGCTCTTCTCTTCCCCGTCGCCGCTTTGATGTGGTCATCGTCGGTGCCGGTGGCTCCGGTATGCGGGCCTCGCTGCAACTCTCCCGCGCAGGCCTGAATGTGGCTGTGCTCTCCAAAGTATTCCCCACCCGCTCACACACTGTGGCGGCGCAAGGCGGCATTGGTGCGTCCTTGGGCAATATGTCCGAAGACAACTGGCATTTCCACTTTTACGATACCGTCAAAGGGTCGG
>CANNNH010000315.1 GCA_947505915.1 Comamonadaceae bacterium | reverse complement strand
TCTTCGCCATTGGCGACATCGTGGGCCAGCCCATGCTGGCACACAAAGCGGTGCATGAAGCGCACGTGGCCGCCGAAGTGATTGCCGGTGAACTGCAAGGCAACAAAGAGCTGGCCGCAGCCGCCTTCAACGCCCGAGTGATCCCCAGCGTCGCCTACACCGACCCCGAAGTGGCCTGGGTGGGTCTCACCGAAGACCAAGCCAAAGCGCAAGGCATCAAGGTCAAGAAGGGTCTGTTCCCTTGGGCTGCATCCGGCCGCGCCATCGCCAACGGCCGCGACGAGGGCGTCACCAAACTCCTGTTCGATGACTCACCGGAAGCTCATGGCCACGGCAAGATCCTGGGCGGCGGCATGGTTGGTACGCACGCGGGCGACATGATTGGCGAGATTGCGTTGGCCATTGAGATGGGCGCAGACGCGGTAGACATCGGCAAGACGATTCACCCTCACCCCACACTGGGCGAGAGCATTGGCATGGCGGCGGAGGTGGCGCATGGGTCGTGTACGGATTTGCCGCCGCAGAAGAAGTGATATTTCAAATTGCTACTGATTCAGTAGCTGACCGCGCAGATTCCGTAGGGGCTGCGCGGCTTTTTACTTATGACGTGTGCAGTTCTTCACGTATCACGTTGCGCACCAAATCCGCCAATTGCACACCACGCATGGCTTCGCGCAGGGTCTCGTTGATGAGCGTTTGGTAACCGCGCCCACCGGCTCGCGCCTTGTAAGCTTGCAACACCGCATCGTCCAAATTGATGGTGATACGAGTTTTGCCAGTGGAGAACGCTGGAAGCACTTCACCCAGAGGGCGCAACTCGGCGGCTTGGGTGCGGGTCAACGCTGGGCTGTCCGCATCAGGTGCGGCGGACAGGGGAGACGCGTCCACTGCTGCCCAGTTAATGGCTACAGGTGCATCAGAGGCTTTGAGTTTTAAACTTGTTTTGCTCACGGTCGTTGGCCTTTCTGAAAGAAATAATGTGCGTGCGCTGTGGCGTAGGGCAGTAAAACACCACCACCATCAAGCGTCCTTCAATCCTGTTGTACCCAATGAATCGCGGCTCTGGGTAAGCCTTGCGCGTGTCTTCTCGCACCATCATTTCCGCATCAAACATGACCCGAGCAGCCAAAAGGGGGAGACCACGCTCGCGTATGTTGGTGTCGTTCTTGATGACGTTGCACGTGAATTCCATTTGTAGAAGTATATGTATTTTTGTATGCATAAGTCAATGGAGCCGTTGTACCTCTGCACCATGGTGGACGAACTGCAACTCACGCCGCTGGAGCTGACGGCCGTATGGCGGTACTGGTGCCGCCATCGCGCACCCACAGGCACCGATACTTTGGTGTGCTGGCACCGAACTCGCCGCTCAGGGCTGCGGTGACGGCGCTGGCTGCAGCGGCGCACCCAGCAATGGCGCGCGTTGAGCCAGTCATCACTGGTGTTGGCAATGCCCTGCCACCTGTGCCCGAGCCTGCACCGCCCAAGCGTACAGCGCACTACCTGTGGGCCGTTTTGATTGCGCGCATTTACGAGGTGTTCCCGCTCTTGTGCCCGAACTACGGTGGGCACATGCGCCTGATCGCTTTTATCACCGAGGGCAGAGTGACCACCAGCTAGCGGCTTTACGAGGTCTTAAGAATGGCCCTTTGCCAAGTCATTTTCTAAGAGCATCCGAACGTACCGGGTGTAGGGAACTCCTTGAGCCTTTGCACGGACTTTAAGGCCCTCTAGCAGCGCTTCAGGAAGTCGCAAATGCAGCGCCGCCGACTTCGGGGCAAATTCAAGCCGCATGGTTTTGAATTGTGAAAAATCGAGATCTGACAGGTCTTGATCTAGGAAAGCTTCCGCTTGCAGATCAGTTTTTAGCGTCGGAATTTTCTTCATAGCGTTTTACTTCCTTGTCGTGCATAAAGCGTGCGCTTATGGGCCGAATGAGATGCAGGCCACCCTGTGCTTGCTTGATCGCAAATGCGACAAACATAGCCCGTCCGGATTGGTTTCGACCAACCGCGATGTACCGCGTCTCCTGCTGTGAATGCAATAAATCGGGAGCAACCCGCGCTGATGCAAACAGCTGTTCGATTTCCGCACGGGTAACACCATGCTTGCTACATTTGGGCCAGTTACCGTCATCCCATTCAAAGCCCGAAAACCTCATGGCGCAATGGTACACCGATGTGTAGACATTTGTATGGTGATCTTATCCGCAGATTTTTCGGATCATTGGCCCTTATGGGTGCGTTAAGGCGGTACTGCCTCTGATGGCGAGGTCCAGCACCTTTGCCACGCAGTCGGCGCCCGCTTCGTCGTCGCGCAAGGTCAGCAGGGCCGATGTGTCGAGGACGAAGCGCGTCATTCCTTCGCCAGATCCTGTTTGCATGATGCCAGCAGACGTTCGCTTGCCCCGCCTTCGCCTTGTGCCCTGAATGCTTCAACAGGGTTGGCCCGAACAGGAACCACACGCATGGTGCCACTGTCGATCAGCCATCAGGTGCGCTGCTGACCTTTGACAAAGCCTTTGCCAAGCGCGCGCGCGGTGCGGGCTCCCTGGTGCCAGTGCAAGTGGTCTGGTTGCAAAAGAGCACGCGCGCCCTCACACCAACTCCAAAAACTCCAGCACACCATCCAGGTGCAGCGCAAAGTCGCTGATGGCGTGGTCGTTACCGGGCAAGATGATTTGCTGCGCACGCGGGTAGCGGTCGCGCATTTCGCGCCAGTCCAGCACCTCGTCGCCCTGGGCGATCAGCGCCAGCTCGGGCCCCGGGGTATGGCTGCCCTCTTGGGCGAGCTGCTCCAGTTCGTCCACAAACGCGGCTTCAAAATAAAAGATTTCTTCCGGCTGGTGCCACTGGGTTTGCGCGCCAATGTGGCGGGCCAGGTCGCGGGCGGGAAACACCGCCGGGTTTAGCAGCACGGATTTGCAGCCGATTTGGCGCGCAACCCACGAGGCATAAAACCCCCCCAGCGATGAGCCGACCACCGCCATGCGCGTACTGGGCCAGTCCGCCACCAGCGCCGCCACGCCGTCCATGGCCTGGCGCGGTGACGGCGGCAGCTGCGGGCAGCACCACACGGCCCGCGGGTGCCGCTGTGCCACGGCGTGCGCCATCAACTTGGCCTTGGCCGACGCCGGGGAAGAGCGAAAGCCGTGCAGATAGAGCAAATGGGTGATGGCGGGCATGGGCGGACATTGAGTGGGCTGTGGGGTCAAATCTGCATCAGCGCCAACAGGCGCTGGTCACTTACCAAAAAACCCGCTGCGTCGAACATGCAAATATGGCTGGAAATGTAACTATCCAGGCCCAAAAAAAGCGATTCAGACCGAAAAACCAGAAAACCAGGAAATGAAACAGCAGCGCGATAGCGCAAAAAACAAAGGCCACCAGCGGGTCCAGCAGGGCCAGGGGCG
>CANNNH010000314.1 GCA_947505915.1 Comamonadaceae bacterium | reverse complement strand
TCGGGTGCTTGATATCGGCTCCAGCAGAGAGCTTTGCGGTGGTGTTCACGTGCACCGCACTGGCGACATTGGCTTGTTTAAAGTGGTAGCTGAAAGTGGCGTGGCTGCTGGCGTGCGGCGCATTGAAGCTGTGACGGGTGGTAATGCCTTGGCTTATTTACAGTCTTTGGAAGCCACTGTGTCCAAAGCGGCTGGCAGCCTGAAAGCATCGCCTGCCGAATTGAACAGTCGCATTGCACAAGTCTTGGACCAAGTGAAATCCTTGGAAAAAGAAATGGCTGCGCTGAAGGGTAAATTAGCCTCTTCACAGGGCGATGAACTTATGACGCAAGCAGCCGAAGTGAAGGGTGTCAAAGTGTTGGCCGCTTTACTTCCTGGCGCAGACGCTAAGACATTGCGAGACACCATGGACAAGTTGAAAGACAAACTGAAAACCGCTGTCATTGTGTTGGCCGCCGTGGACGGGGATAAAGTTCAGTTGGCCGCAGGTGTTACGTCCGATACCACTGGCAAAGTCAAAGCAGGTGAGTTGGTCAACTTCGTGGCTCAGCAAGTGGGTGGCAAAGGTGGTGGTAAGCCGGATATGGCCATGGCGGGTGGTACAGATGCCACTCATCTGGATGCGGCCTTGGAAAGTGTGCGGGCTTGGGTGACTGAGCGTTTGTAAACAATTAAAGTTTATTTGCTTGAGTTTTGGTATCGATCAAAGAAAATTGAAGGCGAAAGAATCTCAATTCCTGCATAGACTTGAATATTTTTCAAGTCTGGATCGCCTGAAATGATGATGCTTGATTGAGAGTCAATGGCCAATTCAATGAACTTGTTGTCAGTTTCATCCGCACTGAGTTTGATTTTGGCAAAAGAATCAAATCGTTTGATCGATTGCGCAATTTGAATCAGGTGCTTTAGTCGCCC
Source organism: Comamonadaceae bacterium (assembly GCA_947505915.1). Next base: position 2,499 of record CANNNH010000314.1, on the reverse strand, counting down.
ATGTTTCTCAAAATAGCGGTCGAATTTCTGTCGCGCAATTCTTGTTTCTAGCTCATGCCAAGTTGAGTCATTTTGAGCAATGACAAATTGCTCAACTGCGATTGCGAGCACTTGAGCCGACTTAGAGCTCGGCAACAATCCTGCGCTGATTAATACGTTGGTGTCTATGACGATATAGGCAGGCTTACTTTTCATTCAGCATTCGCGCAATATCTGCTTCGTTCAAACCATCTTGTTCCGCTTGTGTGCTCATTTTTGAAAGATGTAGGCTCATGGCAGTTGATGCATCTTTTCCGCGCAGGGCATAGTTCTCACTGATCAGTTCAGCAACATGCAGAGGAATGGTTTGCGTTACGGCTTTGTAGTCCTCATATGAAAGAACCACTGCGACCGGGCGCCCGTGGCGTGTTACTGCGACAGGTTGGCGCTGGGATGTGTCGATCAGGGTGCCGAACTGATTTTGTGCGGCCAGTGAAGTCATCGTAAGCATGAATAAGCCCTCGAAACGTATGTTACAGCTATTATGGCTGTAACATAAGTTTAAGACAAGAATAATCTTTGCATTGTTCGCAAGCCTTTCAAAAACTGGGCTTGGCTCGACAGCCTTATTTCAAGGGTAATCCTTAGTGTGTTTAATTTTTTTATGCATAAAATATAATTTATGGATAAAAATCAAAATCCCACAGCCATTGAAATTGCGCTCACTTCGCTTCGTCAGGATGTTTTGTCCTTGGCTTTTTTGCCTGGCGCCAAGCTCAAAGTAGAGCATTTGCAGCATGCCTATGGCCTGTCCTCAAGCCCAATAAGAGAAGCGCTCAATAGGCTTGCAGAGGAAGGCCTTGTCCGCTCTGACGACCGCAAAGGTTTTCGCGTTGCATTGGTTTCAGACATTGATCTGCGAGACATCACCAGCATGCGCTTGTTGATTGACCTTCCCACTTTAGAGCAGTCTATGAAGACGGGTGATGATGCCTGGGAGTCTCACGTCATTGCCAGTTTTCATATGCTCGAAAAACTTGAAAGTAGATTGCCGGAGGGCCCGGTCGTACTTAACGCTGAATGGAGTGCGTTACACCGTAGCTTTCACAGAGCCATGATGAGTGCCTGCCCCTCAGAGCGAATGGTGTTGACCAGCAGCAGCCTGTTTGACCAAGCTGAAAGATACCGCCACATTTCAGCGCGCTACAGAACAGTGATCAAGCGTAAAAGCGAAGAACACAAAATTCTTATGAGGGCGGTCCTAAAACGAGACATTGCAACCGCCCAACAACTCCATCAGGAGCATGTTCTGAGTACACAAAAAAATGCACTGAAAGCCTTGGCTCAGTGGCACAAAGATAAGCATTGATATTTGGAGAGACGCATGCTGAAAGTAACCCGCCCAACCCCATCTCATTTCGGTATCTATGTCACCGATGTCGACAAAATGGTTCATTTTTACAAAACTGTTTTTGGTCTTGTAGAAACAGACCGCGGTGTTGGCAAAACATTTAAGGCGCCTCTCATTTTTTTGAGTGCCAGCCCTGATCAACACCATCAGCTGGTAATTGCAGGGGGTCGGCCGGCAGAAGCAACTTTTAGCACTGTGATGCAGTTGTCCTTTGCGGTCCCTTCTATTCAACATCTAAGAGACTTAAAACAGACTGCTGAATCATTGGGCGCAAGCAGAGTATTGCCTTTGAATCATGGAAATGCCTTGTCTGTTTACTTTGCAGACCCAGAAGGCAACACCGTAGAAATTTACATCGATATGCCTTACTACATTTCCCAGCCACATGGCGACCCTTTAGATCTGTCAAAAGACGATGAAACCATACTTCGTGAAACCGAGGCCATCTGCAGAAGCGATCCCAGTTTCAAGCTGATCGAAGACTGGCAAGCAGCCACTTTCAATTAACCCTTTTTATCCATCAAGAGAAACAACATGAAATTACTCTCATTCATTGGCGCAAATGGCCCCACCTGGGGTGCTGTAGTTGGACAAGACGATGTGATCGACCTTGGCAAGGAGATGCCGCAACATGCCAACTTGGCTGCATACATTGGTTCCGGTGACTACTTGAAAGCCAAGGACCATATCGTCGGTAAATCGCCTGCGGCTAAATTGAGTCAAATTACTTTCTTGCCGGTCATTCCTGAACCAGAAAAAATCGTTTGCGCTGTGCGCAATTACATGGACCACCACAAAGAGGTTTTGGCCGCAGGCATGCACCGTGAGTTGTCAGAAGAACCGCCTATTTTCTTGCGCGTATGGCGTTCACAAGTGGCTCATAACCAGCCCATCATTTGCCCCAATGTGTCTGAAAGTTTGGACTGGGAAGGCGAGTTGGCAGTCATCATCGGCAAGCCCGGACGCTTCATCAAAGAAGAAGATGCGTTTGACCATGTAGCAGGCTACTCTTGCTACAACGATGGCAGCATTCGCGAATGGCAATTCCATGCCAAACAAATTGCCTCTGGCAAAAACTTTGAATCTACAGGCGGTTTTGGTCCTTGGAT
>CANNNH010000313.1 GCA_947505915.1 Comamonadaceae bacterium | reverse complement strand
GAGCACATAACACCAGCCTATGGGAATATCCAAATACATCTGCAAAGCCACGGCCATGATGGCCGCTTCCAGCGCAAAAAAGATAAAGCTAAAGCTGGCATAAATCAGCGAGGTAATGGTCGAACCCAGATAACCAAAACCGGCCCCGCGGGTAAGCAACTCCATATCTACGCCATAGCGCGCAGCGTAGTAACTAATCGGCAAAGCGGTCAAAAAAGTGATCAGGCTGACGACCAAAATCGCCCATATCGCATTGGAAAACCCATAGCTCAAGGCGATGGATCCGCCGATGGCTTCTAAAGCCAAAAACGACACCGCACCCAAAGCGGTATTGGCCACGCGCCATTCGGACCATTTGCGAAAACTGCGCGGCGTATAGCGCAGGGCGTAGTCCTCCATGGACTCGTCTGCCACCCAGGCGTTGTAGTCGCGTCGGATACGAAAAATCTTCTGCGTGGAAGTGCGCATGCTGGCCCCAAATAGTTTGATCCCAAGCGGCGAACCGGTGAGTCCCTAGCGTAAACCCGAAGTACTTTGGACTCAATGCGTACAAGCGAATACGCATACGTTAAATAACGTATTCGGTGTGGGGAGCATCTTGATTACGCTTCGTTGCGGTCAAACACTCTTTTGTCCATTTACCGCCACCACTGAAACCGAGACCATGTTCTAGCACCAAGCCTTTTATTAACCATACGAGTAAACCCTAGGAGACCCTATGCCCAATAATTTTGACGAAGCCGCTTTCGACGCCACGCGCCGCAAGCTTCTGAAAGTACTCTCAGCATCGCCGCTGGTGGGCATGTCCTCCGTGGCGCTGGCCCAGCAGTTCCCCACTGCCAAGGTCAACACCACCGGCCTGGCCGTCACCGATACCGAAGTCACTGTCGGCCAGCTTCACTCCGCTACCGGCACTATGGCCATCTCTGAAACTGGGTCTATCCAGGCCGAGCAGCTTGCCATTGACCAGATCAACGCCATGGGCGGCATCCTGGGTCGCAAGATCAAAGTGATCAAGGAAGACGGCGCATCTGACTGGCCTACCTTTGCAGAGAAAGCCAAAAAGCTGCTGGTCAACGACCGTGTAGCCTCGGTGTATGGCTGCTGGACATCGGCCTCGCGCAAAGCCGTGCTGCCGATCTTCGAGAAAGAAAACGGCTTGCTCTATTACCCCACGATGTACGAGGGCCTGGAGCAAAGCATGAACGTTATCTACACCGGGCAAGAAGCGGTGCAGCAAATCTTGTGGAGCCTGGATTGGGCCAACAAAGAGAAAAAAGCCAAGACCTATTACCTGGTCGGCTCGGACTACATCTGGCCGCGCACCTCGCACAAGATTGCACGCAAACATATCGAAAAGAAGTTAGGCGGCAAGGTCGTGGGCGAAGAGTATTACCCCCTGGGGCATACCAACTTCAACTCCATGATCAACAAGATCAAGGCCGCCAAGCCCGACTGCATTTATGCGATCGTGGTCGGTGGCTCCAACGTTGCCTTCTACAAACAGCTCAAAGCTGCCGGCGTAACCGGTGACAAGCAGTTCCTGCTGACCATCTCAGTGACCGAGGACGAAGTCCTCGGCATCGGCGGCGAGAACTTTGCCGGTTTTTACTCCGCCTGCCATTACTTCCAATCGATCGACAACCCGAACAACAAAAAGTTCGTGGCTGCGTTCAAAGCCAAGTACGGCGCCGATGCAGTGGTTGGCGATGTGACGCAAAACGCCTACCTCGGCCCCTGGCTGTGGAAGTTTGCGGTGGAAAAGGCCGGCAGCTTTGACGTGACCAAAGTCTCTGCGGCCTGCGGTGGCATCGAATTCAAAGATGCGCCCATGGGCTACACCCGCATCCACAACACCAACCGCCACCTATGGAGCAAAGCCATTATTGGTCAGGGCCAGACCGACGGCCAATTCAAGATCGCCGCCATCTCGCCTGAGCTGGTCGAGCCCGATCCTTTCCCTAAGGGTTACCAGTAATCCTCTGAGTCCGGACGCCCGGACCCTGCCCGCAAGGGCGGGGTCCGAGGCCCGTATGCCTTGTTTCTACTGCGCCAGATGGACACCCTCCCATGACCTTTTCCGAAATGCTCAACATCGGCCTCATGCAAGGCTTCTCAGGCCTGAGCCTGTTTGCCGTGCTTTTATTGATGGGCCTAGGCCTGGCCATCATCTTCGGACAAATGGGCGTGATCAACATGGCCCATGGCGAGTTCATGACGATTGGTGCCTACACGATTTACGTGTCCTCCCGCTTGGTTGAAGTACACATGCCTGCGCTGCTGCCCTTTTACTTCCCCATCGCCATTCTGATTTCCTTCGTCCTAGCCTTCGTGGCCGGTTGGGCGCTCGAATGGACGGTCATTCGCCACTTATACAAACGCCCCCTCGATACCTTGCTGGCTACCTGGGGCGTCTCCCTAGGCATGCAGCAAGTGTTTCGCTCTACCTTTGGTGGCAAAGAAGTCAGCGGCACTTTGCCCGACTGGATCATGGGTTCGCTCACCCCTGTCGAGGGCCTGGACATTCCGATTAACGGCTTGTTTGTGATGGGCTTGACGATTGCCGTCACGGGCTGCGTCATCTACGCCTTGCACCATTCCCGTTGGGGTCTGCGGGTACGGGCCACCGTGGCCAACCGGGCCATGGCCAATGCCACCGGCATCAACACCCGCAAGACCGACCGCCTCACCTTTGCCATTGGCAGTGGTATTGCCGGTATCGCCGGCGCAGCGTTCACCACCATCGGCTCCACTGGCCCGACCAGTGGCTCGCTGTACATCGTGGACTCTTTTTTAGTGGTCACCTTCGGTGGCACCGCCAACCTGTTCGGCACCGTAATCTCGGCCTTCCTGATCGCGCAAACCCAGGCGATTAGTGAATTCTTTATGGACGGCTCCAACGGCCGCGTGCTGACCTACTCATCCATTGTGCTAATCCTCATGTTCCGCCCGCAAGGCCTGTTTGCCTCCAAGGTACGCCGCTGATGGCTCGCCGCGAAATCCCGCTGAATCCACCCCCCGCACAGGCACACCCATGACCGCAATTTTTGACTGGTTCCAACGCAAATCCCTGGGCGGCCTGCTGCTGCTCGCGCTTATCTTGCTCGTAGTGTTTCCGCTCACCCTGGACATGTTCCGCCTCAACCTACTGGGCAAATACCTGAGCTACGCGTTTGTCGCGCTCGGCCTGGTCATGCTCTGGGGCTACGGCGGCGTGCTCAGTTTGGGGCAGGGTGTTTTCTTCGGCCTGGGCGGCTATTGCATGGCTATGTTTCTGAAGCTCGAAGCCTCAGACCCGGTCACCACTAGCATCCAGTCCACCCCCGGCATCCCCGACTTCATGGACTGGAACCAACTCACAGCCCTACCGACCTGGTGGCTGCCCTTCAAGTCACTGCCTTTTACGATCGTCGCAATTTTGCTGGTG
>CANNNH010000312.1 GCA_947505915.1 Comamonadaceae bacterium | reverse complement strand
CATAAATCTCGTGTGTACTGTGCGAAGTCAGGAAGTCGATTATCCTTGATTATCTGACTGAGAGCCTTTTTAAATGACAAACCTCCATATTGCCGCCATTGCCCAGACCCTTTTAGCGGCCCGCCGCGACCGACAACCGGCCGATCCGGCCCGACACGTCGATCAACTGCAATCCACTGACGACGCCTACGCGGTGCAAGAACTGGTGCGCAAAGAGTTAGCCCCCGAGCAAGCCGCCGTCGGCCGGTACTGGAAATCAGGCGCATCTTCACGAACCGCTGACTTATTGTCTAGCGCCCTCTTAGAGGCTGGCGTCTGGACTAGCCCCGCCCAAGCGCGCGACTGGCCCTTCAATATGCGTTTGATCGAGATCGAAATTGCCCTGAAAACGAATCGGCTCGTGACACCTGCTGAGGCTGCAACGCTTACACATGAACAAGCACATGCCTTAATTGGCGCCATGGCGGTCACCATCGAAGTCGTTGACTCGCGCTGGCAACAAACCGAGCAACTGCAGCCTTTGCTTAAGCTCGCCGATATGCAAACCCACGGCGCGCTGGTGGTTGGCAACTGGATGCCCTACAGCGCGCAAGAGCTCGAGCGCGACTGGGCGCGCCAGCGTTGTACCGTCAAAATCGGTCAGGCCCCTGCCCAAGAGTTTGTCGGCACCCATTCGATGCAAGACCCTCGTTGGCTCTTACCGTATTGGCTGCGTCACGTTACCGCTGGCGGCGCCTCAATACCGGAAGGTACGGTTGTGACGACGGGCAGCTGGTGTGGAATGCCTGCGGCTCAGCCTGGTGATTTGGTGGTAGCGAGCTTTGACGGCGTTGGCATGACCTCGGTACAGTTTTAATCGGTTAAATTTGCGTGATCAGCACAAACCATAGACCGAGGCATTAGTAACCTTGGCTTAACAATTCCATTTGGAGACCGCTATGCTTAAAGCCTTGATACGCGTAGTTTTAACTGCAGTCGCGTTTTTTTCTATTGCACAAGCAAGCTACGCCCAGACATTTCCTGATCGGGCGATTCGCTGGATTGTGCCGTGGCCACCCGGTGGTGGCGGTGATGTGATGGCACGTTTGCTTGGAAACCCTGTTGCCGAAGCGTTAGGTAAACCCGTGGTGATTGAAAACCGCGCCGGAGCGGCAGGCAACATCGGTGCCACCGCGGTTGCGCGCGCGCCAGCAGACGGCTACACCATCGCGTTCGCCTATTCGGGTACACACTCGATTAACCGGCACCTTTATAAAGAGATGACCTTTGAAGAAAAAGATTTCACTCCAGTCATTTTTTTAGCCTCAGTGCCACAAGTGCTGGTCGTCAATAGCAACTTACCTTTCAAAACAGTCAAAGACGTCATTGCCGCCGCAAAAGCCAATCCTGGCAAACTCACTTACGGCTCAAGTGGTAACGGTGCGATCAATCACTTGACGGGTCAACTGTTTGCCGACATGGCGGGCGTGCAGTTACAGCACGTTCCCTACAAAGGCGGTGCCCCCGCAGCGACTGCTTTACTGTCTGGCGAGATCGATATGATTTTTGGTGAACCGGCCACTCTTTTAGCGAATATCGCCAGTGGCAAATTCAGAGCAATCGCGGTCACCAGCGAAAAGCGCTCGCTCACTTTGCCCGAGCTACCCACGATCGCCGAAGCGGGCGTGCCCGGCTATGCCGTCACCTCTTGGAACGGTGTACTGGCCCCCGCCAATACCCCTGCTGCTGCCATCAAAACACTGAACGCAGCCTTTAACAAGGCCATTAATGATCCCGAGATTCGCGCGCGACTTCAGAAAATGGGCTTTGAGCTAGTCGGGGGTGCTCCCGAACTCTTCTCAGCGCTGATTGAGGCAGAAACGATCAAGTGGGGTCCGGTGATTAAGCAATCTGGGCTCCAAATTAACTAGTTGATGACTCAGGCACTGCGCTTGAGCCTGCTGCGATCAAGTGCTTCTCCTGTTTTCGTAACCGCATTGACTTCACGCGTGTCATCATGATTTTTATGAGCCAAAGTGGGATCACCGATCCCACTCAAGAGCCGCAATGGGCGCAGTGGTATGTCGAGCACTTGCGCATCATGCGTACTGTCGACGGCATTACCTCAGCCGAGCGCTTTCAAACGAAAGCACTCGGCTGGCCACCCTCATTAGCGATGTATTCGATTCGCTCGCCCGAGGTCTTTGTCGACCCGTACTATCAAAAGATTCGGGGGATGGGGCCTTGGCTGAGTTTGATAGACAAACGCTTTTACCAGCGTAATCTTTTCGAAGGCGTCGGGCAGGCAAGCATCATGGCGCCTGAGGTGCCTGCAGGGTCTGTGTTCGTCGTAACCGATCAGGCACAGCCTGAGCTTGACCCTCAAGAACCCGCTTTCGAAGGCGTTACGTTTACTTGGTTGCGCGCAGTTGGCCTAGATCAGTCAACGCCTTACCGCGGGATCAGTGTGATACCTCACGCGCGAGCACTCGGGTTACCAGCGCGCGCCGACGTTGCGCTGTATGCGTCGGCGCAACCCGGCTAACGGTTACCCGCGCCAACACTTTCAAGAGTCATGACTTTGACCCTCAAGCCCAAACCACGCAAGACTTTGATCGCTGGTGCAACCGGTCAGATCGGCTCGAGCGTTGGCATGCATTTAATGGGGCTAGGTGATTGGGGGCCCTTGGGCCTAGCACGTACGCCAGATCCATACGCCCCCTACCCGATGCTTGCGGTCGACCTCACCGATGCGAACGACTCTCAGCAGAAACTAACGCAACTGCAGGGCATCACGCATGTGCTGTACGCCGCACGCTTTGATCATTTTGGCGGCGAGCTTGAATCCAAAGACACCAACGTGGCGATGTTAAGACACCTGCTTGATGCGCTCGAGCACAATTCAAACGAGCTGCAGCACATTCATCTCGTACATGGCACAAAGTACTATGGCCACACGGTTAAAGAGCGTCGCACACCCTATCGCGAAGATGATGCCTGTGGCAATTACAAGAGCTTTTATTTTGAACAGCAACAACTGGTTGAACAACGCCAGCTTGGGCAAAACTGGTCTTGGTCGATTTCGCGCCCCCATGCGTTTTGTAACTATCGCACCGATGAAGCGCGCAATATGTTGCTGGTCTTGGGGTTGTACGCTTCGATCCTACGCGAATTAGGCGAGCCGTTGCATTTTCCAGGCACACCTCGCAGCTTCGAAGTGAAAACCCAATTTTCGTGGTTACCGACTCTGGCACGCTCGGCGGTTTGGATGATGAGCGAACAGCAGTGCCGCAATCAGGCCTATACCATCGTCAACGGTGACCCAGTCAGTTGGTCTCAGCTATGGCCCGTCTTTGCTAAGTACTTCAAGATGGAAGTCGGTCAACCGAATTCGGGTACCTTCGCCAAGTTTGCCTCTGACAAAGACGCTATTTGGCAAGCCATGATCAAAAAATACGATTT
>CANNNH010000311.1 GCA_947505915.1 Comamonadaceae bacterium | reverse complement strand
CAATGGGTATTTGGTCAGCGAGGCATAAAAATTTTGCGGCACCGCCAACAAGCCGAAATGTGCGCTGTCCATATTGGCCAAACCTATGGCCAACACGCCGCCCAAACCCAGGGCCACGCCAATCGGCACACCGGCCAACATCAGCACCACGAAAGTGACGAAGAGCAAAGCACCGATCATGCTTGGCCCCGCAAACGCTGGTAACGCTGCATGGCGCGGGTGCAGACCACGCCACAAAAAATGGGCAACCACACCGTATACCACCACTTGGGCAGGCCAATCGCAGGCGAGGTCTCGTCGTAGCGAAATTCATCCCAGGCCATTTGGGCCGACAACACACCCATGAGCGCAAACAGCAGCGCATTGGACAGCGCCGACAGCAAGGCCAAGCGGTGCTGGCGTTGGGCCGAGCCACGTTCAAAAAAATACTCCACCCGAATGTGGGAGTCGCGCACCAAGGCCGTGGCGCTGCCCGCCATGGCCAGCAACAGCATCAAAATGCAAGAGATCTCTTCGGTCCAAGCAAACGACTGATCGGTGAAATAACGCACCACCACGTTGACCAAGGTGATCAACAACAAGACGGCCAGCAAACTTGCGCCCAGGCGGTCTTCAAGAGATGGGGGTGGGGAATTCATGGATCCGAGGGGCTGCCAATCATGCGAAGTCTTGGAGCATAGCGCACCAAACTAGGGACAGCCTGACGCCTGTTCTACCTCACGAATACACTCGCCGCTACACTCCCTCGCCAAACTGTCACCCAGCCCGCCAACCCCATGGAGCGCACCTTGTCAGACACCCCCAGAGTCCCCTTGTTGGGACAGCTCTACACCCAAATGGCGCGAATTCGCGCCTTTGAAAATGCGGCTGAAATACTGAGCCAAGGCGGCGTCAGCGCCTACAACAAAACCGCCGATGGCAGCGCCAAGGTGCGCGGCCCGCTGCACCTGTCCACCGGCCAAGAGGCGGTGGCCGTGGGCGTGTGCGCCCATTTGCGCGCCAGCGATTACCTCACCTCCACCCACCGGGGGCACGGCCACACCTTGGCCAAGGGCGCTGACCTGTCCCGCATGATGGGCGAGCTGTATGGCAAGGCCAATGGCTTCAATGGCGGCAAAGGCGGCTCGATGCACATCGCTGACTTTTCGGTCGGCATGCTCGGGGCCAATGGCGTGGTGGCGGCGGGCTTGCCGATTGCCACCGGCGCGGCACATGCGCAAAAACTACAGGGTCGCGACGACATCACGGTGTGCTTTTTTGGCGACGGCGCCATCAACCGCGGCCCCTTTTTAGAGTCGCTCAATTGGGCCCAGGTGCACCAATTGCCCGTGCTGTTTGTGTGTGAAGACAACCGCTGGAGCGCCACCACCGCCAGCGGCCCCATGATCGCGGGCGGCGGCGCCTCGGCGCGCAGCGAGAGTTTGGGCATCCCCGCCACCACGGTGGACGGCAACGATGTGTTGGCCGTGCACGATGCGGCCCAACAACTGGTCTTGGGGCTGCGCGCAGGCAGCGGGCCGCGCTTGTTGCACGCCCTGACCTATCGCATCAAAGGCCATGTGTCGGTGGACCTGGCCGCTTACCGCGACCCCGCCGAATTGGCCGCGGCTTTGAAAACCGAACCTTTGGGCCATGCCCGCGCCCGTTATTTGGCCATGGGTGGTAGCAGCGCCGAATTGGACGCGATCGACGCCGCCGCCAATGCCGAAGTCGCGCTGGCCATTCAAACCGCCGACGCCGCCCCCTGGCCCGACCCCGCCGGTGCCTTCACCGACATCCAAACCACAGGAGACGGCCAGTGGTACTGAACACCTTGCCCCAATGGAGTTACAGCGAAGCCGCTGTGCAAGCCCTGGCGCTTGAAATGCAAGCCGACCCCCGGGTGGTGGTGGTCGGCGAAGACGTCGGGCGCGGCGGCATTTTTTGCCAGTACAAAGGCTTGCAAGCCCAATTTGGCCCGCAGCGGGTGATCGACACCCCCATCAGCGAAGCCGCCATCATGGGCGGCGGCGTGGGCATGGCCCTGGCCGGTTTGCGCCCCGTGGTGGAGATGCGGGTGGTCGACTTTGCCCTGTGCGCCATGGACGAAATCGTCAACCAAGCGGCCAAAAACCGATACATGTTTGGCGGCCAAGGCCGGGTGCCTTTGGTGGCGCGCATGCCCATGGGCATTTGGGACGCATCGGCCGCCCAACATTCGCAATCCTTGGAGGCCTGGTTTGCCCATTTGCCCGGCTTGGTGGTGGTGTGCCCCGGCAACCCGCAAGACAACCACAGCTTGTTGCGCGCGGCGCTGCAAAGCGGCGACCCGGTGATTTACCTGGAGCACAAAACCCTGTGGGGCCAAACCGGTGCGGTGGATGTGAACCTGAGCGTCCCCTTGGGCAAAGCAGCAGTGCAAAGGGTGGGCGAACAGGTCACCCTGGTGAGTTGGAGCCGCCAATTGCTCGCCTGCCAAACCGCTTGTGAGGCTTTGGCGGCGCAAGGCATTTCGGTGGAATTGATCGACCTGCGCACCATTTGGCCCTGGGACCGCGAGACGGTGTTGAATTCCTGCGCCAAAACCGGCCACTTGCTGGTGGTCCACGAAGCGGTGCAAGCCGCAGGATTTGGCGCCGAGATCGCCGCCACCGTGGCCGAACAAATCGGTGCACGCGTCAAGCGCCTGGGCGCGCCGCGCATCCCGGTGGGCTACTCTCCGGGCTTGGAAGCGGTGTCGCGGATCGGCCCCGAGGCCATCGCCTCGGCAGTGCACGAGTTGCTGGCCCCACGCAAAGGCATTTGATCGGGTACCCCGCGCCGCCCTGACACACCGCAATGGCGGCAGAGCGCGCCAACCAGCGACCAGCGAAAGCAACAAGCGATCTTGCCCCAGCATGATGGCCACAGGCGGTCCCCATCGCCTGTGCAGAACCGGCTTTTTTCTCGGGCCTTGCAAAGCTTGCTAAAGTTCGCCCCATTCAAACGGAGAACACACCCCATGGCACGCACCATTCAATGCATCAAACTCGGACAAGAGGCCGAAGGTTTGGACTTCCCCCCCTACCCTGGCGACCTGGGCAAACGCATTTGGGAAAGTGTCAGCAAACAGGCTTGGGCCGACTGGTTGAAGCACCAAACCATGTTGGTCAATGAAAACCGACTCAACCTGGCCGATCTGCGTGCCCGCCAATACCTGGCGCGCCAAATGGAAAACCACTTTTTTGGCGATGGTGCCGACGCGGCCCAGGGCTATGTGCCCCCCAGCGCTTAATTCAGAACTGCCCCTCGCCTTCACGGCGACGCCCCCAGGGGACTGGGCCACTCTGCGTTGCACCCGCCCATGACAGATGAGGGACTGGACCCTGCCCTCGTTCCCCCCCATTTACAGCCCGCCCTGACAGCGAGCCGTTTGGGCACGGCTCCACGCGCTTGGGCCCATAGTGACCACTGGACTTTGCGCTTGCCCGATGT